>DASTJG010000106.1:0-5838 GCA_035716785.1 Anaerolineales bacterium | reverse complement strand
TCCCCGGGGAATGGACCTATGCAGTGCCGACTCTCAATGTTCCGCAAGAGAATTCTCCGGCGGATATGGAAACGATTTCCCAATTTCCCGCTTTGATCCTTTTCGCGCAGCGCGCCCAAGCCGTTCGTTCCAACTTCACACTGGACGCCAGCAATATTCAGGCAGTCACTTCGATCTGTACCGAACTCGATGGTTTACCACTTGCCATTGAATTAATGGCGGCACGTATGCGTCTGATGACACCTCAGAATTTATTGGAACATTGGGATCGGCAATTTGTCTTGAGCGCTGATGGAATGCGCGCTGCTTCCCCACGCCAGAAAAACTTGAATGCTGCCATAGCCTGGAGCTACAACCTTCTCTCAAACGGAGAACAAAAACTCTTTGCTCATCTTTCCGTGTTTTCTGGCGGCTTCACCCTGCAAGACGTTGAAACCATTTTTTCGGGTATGTTTATAGAGCAATCCATCTCTGCTCTCCTGACTTCACTTTTGGATAAAAGCCTGCTGCAACCAGCATTCAATCAGGAAGCACGCGAGCCGGTCCGTTTCACCATGCTGGTCACGATACAACATTTTGCCCTGAGCTGTCTGCAAAGTATGGGTGATGAACGCGAGGCGCGAGATAAACATCTGGCATATTTCCTTGAACTTGCTGAAGAAGGCAAAAAAGAAATTCAGGGACCGAAGCAAGCCGCGTGGCTGCATCGTCTCGCGAGTGCGCGTGATAATTTGCGCTCCGCTTTGGATTGGGCGATCGAATCTGGACAAATGGAGAAGGCGCTGAAAATGGCGAGTCATCTTTCCTGGTTCTGGTTTCGGCGCTCCGATCTCAGTGAAGGACGGCAATGGCTGGGAAAAGTGGCAGGACTGCCCTCTGCATCGCAATACCCCGGCCGGTACTCGTATGTGCTGGCGCAATTAGCCTTCCATATATGGCTGCAAAGCGGACCGAAGCCAGCCCGGCCTGCTGTGGAACAAGCCCTTTCCATCGCTCGCGCCAACGATGACAAGTGGAACATCGCCTGGGCACTTATTGTTCTTGGTCTTGTCCTAACCCATGAAGGTGACTTGAGAGAGGCACAATCGACAATAGAAAAAGGCAAAGCTCTCTTTGGGGAGCTCCGCGACAAGTGGGGATACGCAAATGCGACCATTTCTCTTGCACTAGGCACCTATATCCAGGAGGAACTAGTAACATCACTTGCTCAGCATCAAGAGGCATTAACAGCATTTCGTGAGCTTGGTGACATATACTTCGAAAGTGTGGCGCTCCGCTTTATCGGTATCATCCAGGCCAGGCAAGGAAATTTCGCATCCGGGATCGCGGCTCTACGGGAGGCGTTAATTCTCGCCCAACAAGTAGACAGTAAATATGAGATCGCTGCCGTGCTCAAACAGATGTGCGATCCAGCGCAGGCCCAGGGCAATCTTGTTCGCGCTGTGCACTTGTGCTGCGCATCCAGAAATATTTTTGATTCGATCGGCACATGGCAACAGGAAGATGAAGCCCAATTTCAGGATTTCCTCATAACTTGCCGTGCACGTCTCGACGAATCGGCATTTGCCGAAGCTGTAGAACAAGGTCGCACCATGACGACGGAGCAAGCCATCGCCTACGCCCTCGAAGATCAGGAATGAAATAGTGGCCGGATATTGTCCGACCACTAGCTGACGTGCTTCTATTAAATTGTGATGCCTGTCGATGTATCGGGCGTTAGTTCGGCCCACCTTCAAGCAAGGCACCGCCATGTTCGTTGATGATTTCAAGGATTCGCCCCATGTCTGGCCCGCCGGCTTTCGCGAACTCCTCCGCGCAGCGGGAGAAGAAGACCTCAAATCCAGAAGGGGTCGTAATGACCCAATGGCGGCTCGGCGTCTCGCCAACATTGCGGTAGCAATGTGGAACTTCGCGTGGCAGGTAGATCACCCCGCCGGGTCCGACTTCCGTCCATTCGCCGTTCACGCAATAATTGATTCGGCCCTCGACGACCAGGAATATTTCGTCTTCTCTGTGATGCACATGCAGGGGCGGCCCACCGCCTGGAGGCGTCATGCCGAACAGAACGGAGAGTTGGTTTCCAGTCTGTTCTCCGCCGAGCATCACAGTAAGGACATCTCCAAAGGCGTGTAGTTCCTTGCCTGCACCGGGCTGAATAATAATAGGAGCGAGAGTTGCTTTCGTATTCATGGTTCCTCCAATACTGGTTTGGCCAGTTATAATATTTTCAGAAACCCGAGTTGGTTTCTGTACCCACAATGTAGCAAATTACCTCGCCCTCTTGGTCGCGCAAAGTGCTACAAAAAGCGCGACAAATTTCGTCATTTATTTTGTATGGAAGAGCATTCGTTTGGCCACTGGCTCAGGCTACGGCGCAAAGCACTTGATTTAACCCAGGATGCGTTGGCCGATCGCGTAGGATGTTCCGTTGGGATGATTCGCAAGATTGAATCAGAGGAACGTCGTCCCTCCGCGCAGATCGTCGATCGGCTGGCGGAAGTATTCAATATTCCCCAATCCGAACGAGCATCTTTCTTGCGTTTTGCGCGCGGCGAGTTGCGGTCGACACCTGCTGAAACGAAAGAAGATTTTCCCTGGCAGGTTTCTGCCACACCTGCGCGCTCGAATCTACCTGCTACTGTCACATCGCTGGTTGGCCGTGAACGGGAAATTGCCGAGGTTCACGACTATCTTTCCAGAGATGACATCCGCCTTGTCAGCCTGATCGGTCCGCCGGGCATCGGCAAGACGCGGCTGAGCATCGAGTCGGCGCGCATAGCTCTGCCGGATTTCCCCGATGGCGCGTTCTTCGTCGCGCTTGCTCCGCTCGACAACCCCGGCGTGATCGCCCAGACCATCGCCCAGTCGCTCGGCTTTGTGGGGGCAACGAACCTGCCGGTCGAGGAACAGCTCAAACAGGGCATCGGGGATCGGCACATCCTGATCGTGCTGGACAACTGCGAGCATCTCGTCGAAGACGTTGCGAGGCTCGCTTTTGATCTGCTTTCAGCCTGCCCCCGTTTGACGATCCTTGCCACCAGCCGGGAAGTCCTGCGTGTCCCCGGCGAATGGATTTACGCCGTCCCGGCATTCGCGGTTCCGGATGAAAACCAGCTGAGGGATGTGAAGACCGCCTACACTTTCCCTGCCCTGAACCTGTTTGCCGAGCGCGCTCGCGCCGTACAAACTGAATTTGCTCTCAGCGTCGAGAACCTCGCGGCTGTTTCCGCCATCTGCAGGAAACTGGACGGCTTGCCGCTCGCCATCGAACTGATCGCGGCGCGGACGCGTTCCCTGTCGCTGCAGGTCTTGCTGGAACGCCTGAACAATCAATTCATCCTGACTGCGGATGGAATGCGCACCATGCCTGCGCGCCAGAAAACCCTGAACAACACCATCGCTTGGAGTTACAACCTGCTCTCCTCCGATGAGCAAAAACTGTTTGCTTATTTATCCGTCTATTCGGGTGGCTTCACCCTCGACATGGTGGAGGAGATGTTCGCAGACTCTTTTACGCAAAGGGCTGTATCCGATCTTGCCATTTCACTCTTCGATAAGAGCCTCCTGCAGCGTATATCCCATGAACATGACGAGATGCGTTATTCCATGCTCGTAACCATCCAGGAGTTTGCATGGAATCGCCTGCGGGAAATGGGCAAGGAAACCGAAATGCGCAAAGTTCATCTGGCATATTTCCTGGATCTGGCCGGACAGGCGGATAAAGAGTTGCGTGGAGCGAACCAGCTCAAATGGCTTCGGCGGTTGCGGGAAACGGTTGACAACCTGCGCGCCGCGTTCGACTGGGCGCTTGACACACATCAGACTGAACCAGCCCTGCGATTGGCATTGCGACTCAACTGGTTCTGGTTTCTGAGCGGGAATCACACCGAAGGACGTCAGTGGCTTCATCGTGTTCTGGAAATGCCAGACACACCCTTACATCCCGCCGCGCATGCCGATGCGCTTACTCAACTCTCGTATCATACATTGTTGCAGATTGGACCCAGTGAGGCGCGTCCTTTTGCCGAGCAGGCGCTCTCCATTTCACGCGCCAATGCGGACAAGCACAATACCGCCGGCGCGTTGATACATCTCGGAACGATCCTGCATTTCGAAGGAAACTTTGCGGAGGCTCGTGCCTCATTGGAAGAAAGCAAACTGCTCTTTCGAGAAATTGACGACAAATGGGGGTACGCCATCGCCTTTTCATTGATCGGTATGTGGAACGATAATGAAACCGCGCTCCCTTTGGCTGAACAATCCCTGCAGCTGTTCACTGAGCTGGGCGACAGGCATTTTGAGGCAGTGATGCGCCAACAGATCGGTATCCGACAAGGGAGGCTGGGGGATGTAAAAGGAGGAGTAGAAAACCTGAGGCAGGCGCTGAGGCTTGTCCGTCAACTGAACAGTACATACTTTATCCGTTACATTCTGTGGGGACTTGCAGAGGTGATGAGTATCGACGGGAATCATTTCCGCGCTGTGATCCTGTATTGGGCAGGGAGAAACGTTTCGCGTTCCATCGGCGCCTGGAGGCAATTGGATGAGCCTGTTTTTGAAAGCGCGCTCGAACAATGCCGCGCCGCGTTGAGTGAAGCAGAGTTCGAAGCAGCAGTAGAACAAGGCCGCGCCATGACAATGGAGCAGGCAGTCGCGTACGCGCTCGAAGATCGGGAATGAAATAGTGGCCGGATATTGTCCGACCACCAGTACAAGATTTCCCTCTCAATAGTTACTCATATTTCATATTTAGGGACTGAGTAATTCGCCGTTGAATTCGCTATACACCTCACCAGGGACAGGTGATCCCGGAGGGAAGAGTACAGAAGTGTCCTGCAATGTCCCCTGTAGGAGTGAGCCATCACTGCATGTGGCGACGATTTTCGCCGTGATCAAGTAGTTCGTGAGTTTGCCTTCACGGTTCCCTGAGCATGTGATTCCCGTGGCGCTATCTGTATAGGTCACAGTGCCCCACACAATCCCATCACCGGTGACAGGATCCAATTTGGCATTGACAAGCTGAGTCTCAGTACCCTGAAGAGTGCCAAAGTCAAAGGTTCCCGTGAGTGGAACACCCCGCAGTTGCACCCATCCTCCGGAAATCTGTACGCTGCCAGGCGCGCCAAAGAACATATGCTCCGTGCCAGCAAGGGCGGTCCGTTGCGCTTTTGCGAGTGCTGGTGTCGCCATAAGCAGCCATGCCAGTGTCAGGCCAATAAGAGTTGATACAAATGTCTTTTTCATGGTTTCTCCAGTTTCGAATCTTGAATTTTTAAAGTTTGATAGGGTTCGCAATCGTTATTTCGCTGAAGGTGGAGGCAGGGTGTCGTGATGGTCTTTCCAACCACTGGCTTCAGCAGCAAGGAAGCGGGTGATCACTGCCTCTGTGACAGGTGGTGGAGATTTCAGCCGGTCATCCACCCGTTCGCCGACTTCCCTGAAAAAACCTTCGATGCCTGCCGGGGCAAACGTAGCGAGTAGTCGGGAGGGTTTTGATCCGTTCTTGAATGAATGAACGGTTCCTCGTGGAATATGGATGAAATCTCCTGTATTCACTTGAAACGTTTGATCACCAATGGAATATGTGAGCTGTCCTTCCAGCACATAGAACTGTTCCTCCTCCAGATGGTGAATGTGTGGAGGCGGTCCCTGCTCCGGGCCCACATCGACGATCAGGGAGAAGTAACTGCCGCCTGATTCTGCTGCGGTGACGAGATAAGTGAACAATGTGCCCATCACCCAGTACGCTTCGCCAGTGTCCGCGGGTACGAACATAAGCTTACTGGAGCTGGATGAAGACGCAGGCTTTAATGGGTCTGAAATAAGTTTCGGTTGCAC
>DASTJG010000105.1:0-6071 GCA_035716785.1 Anaerolineales bacterium | reverse complement strand
ATTGTCCGCGCGTGGAGGACAGGGAGTTCCAGTGGTGGAATTACGTCCGTGAGCAGGTGCCGTCTCTGGCAAAGGTCGGGTTTACCTCCCTCTGGCTGCCGCCGGTCCACAAAGCCGCAAATTTGGGCGGACCTTCGATGGGTTACGATCCATACGATTATTATGACCTCGGTGAGTTCGACCAGAAGGGACGCGTCCCGACGTGGTTCGGGACAAAAGCCGAACTGCTGAGTCTCATCGAAACGGCACACAGCCACGGGCTGAGTCTGATCGCGGACATGGTGCTGAATCACAACTCGGGTGCGGACGCGCAGGAACTCAATCCCATCACGAATCAATTGCGCTGGACTCTATTCAATCCGAAGAGCGGAAAATTCCCGCGCAACTGGGAATCATTTCATCCGAGTATGTATGAGTCGTGGGATGAAATGACTTTCGGCGACATGTCTGACCTGGCGCATCGCAATCCATATGTGTATGCCGAACTGCTCAAACTGGCGCGCTGGCTGATTGAAGAGATTGGTTTCGATGGCTTTCGTTACGATTTTGTGAAAGGTTATGGTGCAAATACAATTACCGCGTTCCAGGAATACCGTTACATGCGCGACGGCAAACCCTTCGTGCCGTATGGTGTTGCCGAGTTCTGGGATTCTGCCAGCAATACCCTCCGCTGGGTGGAGAAGGCAAATTTCTCCAATTCGAATCCGGTGGACGCGTTCGACTTCCCTCTGCGTGAGATGCTCAAGGTGTTGTGCGATCAATATGGGTTCAGTTTGCGAAATCTCACCACCTGGGAAACGATCCTGCAAAAGCAGCCACAGACCACAGTGACCTTCGTCGAGAACCATGACTTGCGGGACGAGGGACGTCCCATCGCCAACGATAAGTTGCTCGCCTACAGTTACATCCTCACGCATGAAGGCTATCCCTGCGTGTTCTGGCACGACTACTTCAACTACAACCTTGCCCTCGACGGCACGCCGAATGGGATCGCCGCGCTCGTCAGCGTGCACGAAAAGTACGCGGGCGGCGCGACGAACGTCCTGTACGTGGACGACGAACTGTACATCATGCAGCGCACAGGCTATGCGGATGACCCCGGACTCATCTATGTGCTCAACAACCGCGGCGATACCTGGAACGGAAGGCAGGTCAGCACGAATTGGACGAACGTCTCTTTCCAACCCGTGGCCTGGTGGAGCAAAAGCGACCTGGCGCGCCCCGTCGACCAATTCAGCGATGGCTATGGGCGGGCCCAGTTCTACGCGCCCCCGCGCGGTTACGCAGTGTATGCAATCTCCTAAATCAAACACTTCTGATATCCCGACTGGATTTAATTTACCTGTGCTATGATGTTTCGAAAGAGCACATGGTTCAGTGAGCGCTCTTTGGGAGAGAGAATGAATACAAAAGCAAAAACGGTCATTCGCTGGCCGTTGGTTATTGTATGCCTGGGTGTTATGGTTGGTTTAGCAGGTTGTGCGAGCAGCGGCGGTAGTACAACTGGAACACCGGTCCCCACGGAGACTGCTTCACTGCGATTGGAGGATGGGGCGGTCAAAGTGCAGGATGAGGAGGGTGGCTGGGTGCCTGTCGGCGGGGAGACCACCTTCGAGCTGGTCGGTGAACTCGAAAGCACCGAGCCCTGGATGGTGACCGGCAATACGTTTGCAGTCCGCGACACCACCCATATCGCCGAGGGATTGGAAACCGGCGATCTCGTGAGGGTAAAAGGCCTTATCCTGGAAGATGGAACCTGGCTGGCAAATTTCATCGAACTCGCTGAGGGACAGATCGATCCTACAGTTGTTCTCATTGGCAAAGTTGACTCTGTTGATCCCTGGATGGTCCATGGGATTACGCTCAACGTGACAGCCGATACCACGGTTGCGGAAGAGATTGCTCCCGGCATGATCGTCGAGGTGGAGATCCTTCTCCGGGCAGATGGGACCTGGGAGGTGCTCAGCATCACGCCGCTCAGTGACTTTACGCAGATCCCCGGCTGTACCACTGTTACAGCGACGGTTGTCAGTGTGGAGGGAAATCAGGTTCGGTTCAGGGATTGGCCGGCACTCGAAATTGATGAAGATATCAAGATCGAAGACGAGGGTGGGAAGGATGCAACATTAAACGCGGGCCAAATGGTGCTTGTTGTGATATGTACAACGGAAGAGGGACAGTTCATCATCACAAAGATCATTGTTCTAAAAGCAGGTGCTGATGGCACCTCTGCCAATGGAGAAAAAGTATTGATCTGTCATAAGCCGGATAAAAAAGGCGGGCATACATTGAGCATTGCATCCCCGGCCGTCCCTGCCCATCTTGCGCATGGAGACAAATTGGGTCCGTGTCATTAACCAGAACAAGAAAGAGCAGGTAGAATTCTGCCTGCTCTTTCTCATTTTGCGTCCACTGGTGGGTGCCTCTCCTCGCTCGCTTCCAATGGTCTCGATCCCTGCTACGATGATCCCATGGGACGAGCTATCACGACGGGTCGTCTCTGTTGCCAGGCCGCGACCACCTGCTCATAGAGTTCAGGCATTTGTTTGTCCAGGCATGTGATCACTTCCGAATAGCGTCTGTACGCAGTGGGGCTTTGCTTTTGCGGCTTTTCCAAGTCTGATCGAACGATATTGATCAACGCGAGCGTCAGATCGGATGTCAGATCCTTGGCATCGACCAGAGACCGAAATAAATTCAACTCATCCAATGTGTTAGAGGGACGAAATAAATCGCGATGGTTTTGGGAAGTGGGCATAAGCTTGACTTTGATCTGTAAAATTGCTGCAGATCCTTATGGAAAAGTATAATGTTGAAACTACGTTGTATTGTATTCTAATTCTGCGTATAAGGGAATCGAATGGCAGACTTTGAAAAAAGATATTCACCAGCGACTGCGAGATCTACTGGATAGGGAAAACGCGACCTGTCGTGTCGTCGAACATGAGCAGGAGGGACGGATCGAGAAGATCGCCAGGTTACGAGCGAACCGGATCGAGCAATCCATCAAGTCCATTGTGGTGCAGGTCAGATTGAATAAAAAAGAAAATATTTACTGCCTTGCCAACGTTGGACTGCTACGTAAATGGAGGTCTGCCAAAGCCAGGAGTGACCAGTTGTAAGTTGTTTTGCCTGCGGCGCAAAAGGCAGATCACCCAAATGTCCCTGCATGGAGAGTCCGTTTTTTATGTAAAATCAGGACATTCCATTTTAGAGGTATTTTATGTCCAATCTTGATAAAGCGCTCAAGGTAGTCGATAAAGGGGTGAATCGTGTCCAGGTCGGTTGCTGGGCAATCATCGCCAATTTATTTTTTGCAGCATTCTGTTTGTGGGGAGTCTACGCAGCCTATACGGGCTGGCAGCTGCAGACCAAAGGTGTCACCACGCCGGGGACCGTGGTCCGGCTGGCGGAACGCAGCAGCACTGAGGGTGGTTGTTGCACGTATGTGCCGGTCGTGGATTTCCAGGTGAACAACCAGGTTTATACGTTCGAAGGCGATCATGCTTCCTATCCACCCAGGTATGAAGTGGGCGAACAAGTAAACGTCCGCTATGACCCAACGGATCCCAACACCGCCCAGATCGACAGCTTATTTGAACGTTGGGCATTTCCAGTGATCATTATCCCCGCCATGATCCTTGCCGCGCTGGTCATCAATATTGTCATGTTGCGCGCCTGGAGGCGTGGCGAATACATCTAGGAATTCTCCTCAGGCAAGCCTCAACAAAATCTTTCATCTTCGTCCACATAACAGGCATCGACCTGAAATTTTTGCCAGTCGCGCATCAGATCGCGCAGTTCCTCGATGTAAGTAGGGATCTCCTCACCGCTGACAGTTTTTTCGTTGTTCGTGATCACAGGCAAACTTGTCTTCGCGCCGAACATTTGCCTTGCATCCTGTTCGGCAATGATAACGCGGTCGTATCCCAAAATCATGTCGCGGAACCCCGCTTCGATGGCATCTGCTTGTCTACTGTTCTCTTTCCGATAAAGTTTTATCATCTCACACCTTCTGCATTATGATTGTAGGTGAAATAGGCGCCCGGACAAATGAAATCTTACAAACCCAGGAGTACTATGCGATTCACACTTCCGGCTCATAAACCATTTAACTTTCTCTCCGTTGTCAACTCGCATGGCTGGCGTCAGCTTGCACCGTTCTCCTACGATGAAAATTCGAATACACTTTATTATGTATTACGGTTTTCCAATGGACGCGTGATCGAACTTGCACTGCACGATGGAAAGGATGGCGTTATCATCGAGACGGAGAAGCTTGCCAAGACTGAACGCAGAGAGGTCGCGGAGAGCGTCACGTGGATGTTCGGCCTCGACATGGACTTCTCAGCCTTCTATGCCGCGGCGCGCGGGGAGCCGAAGCTGACACACGCGAAAAAGCTGGCGCGCGGCCGTGTCCTGCGCTCGCCAACCCTCTTCGAAGACGTGACCAAAACCATCCTGACCACCAACACCCTCTGGGGCGCGACCAGGAACATGACATCGAAGCTGGTGAATGAATTAGGCGAACCCCTGAACGTAGGGGCGAGGTCCTCTCGCCCCGTGGTCGAAGCGCCGGTTAAGAAATCTTTCCCCACTCCTGAAGCCATCGCCACCTCCAGTCCGGATTTCCTCAAAGAGAAGATACGCGTGGGCTACCGCGCGCCTGCCATCCATGAACTGGCGGTCCGCGTTGCCTCCGGCGTGTTCGATCTCGAAGCTCTCAAAACCAGTGAACTGCCCACGCTCGAACTGCGCAAGGAATTATTGACGATCAATGGTGTGGGCCCCTATGCCGCCGCGAATCTGTTGTTGATCCTGGGACGCTCCGACTTCATCCCGGTCGACTCGTGGGCCTTGAAGCTGGTATCCTATGAATGGTATCGCGGCAAGCCGATCACAGCCAGGGAAGTGGAAAAGCGCTTCGAAAAATGGGGCGAGTTCAAAGGACTTGCCTTTTGGTTCTGGGATTGGAAATATAACGAGTAGATCTGCACTTGTAGCTAAGGAGGCAAAATGTTTTTCGAGCATCACACACAGCCCATGGCAACCCGGACGGAATTTGCACGGCGCATGATGCGATTTAGTCTGGTGACAGCAGGGATCATTTTCTTTTCGCTTGCTATCGGTATGATTGGCTATCACTATCTTGAATCTCTCTCATGGATCGACTCGCTTCTGAACGCGTCCATGATCCTCGGAGGGATGGGCCCGGTCAATCCGCTGCAAACCAATGCCGGGAAAGTATTTGCTTCCTTTTATGCACTTTATTCCGGGATTATCCTTCTGGCTTCTGCTGGCGTACTGATTGCGCCCATCTTTCATCGCTTTATGCATCGTTTCCACCTGGAACTGGAAGATAATTAATTATGGATCTATTGCTTTCCAACAAAGTCGCCATCGTCACCGGTGCCAGCCGCGGCATCGGCAAGGCCATCGCCGAGACATTATCAGCCGAAGGGATGAAACTTGTGCTGGCAGCGCGCTCGCGCTCTGACCTCGAATTGCTCGCCAGATCGCTGCCAAATGAATCTCTGGTGCAAGCAATTGACCTGCGTGAGCCAGAGGCAGGGAATCGGGTTGTCGCGGCGACAATCGAGAAATTCGGCAGGCTTGATCTGCTCGTCAACAACGCGGGCGCTACCCAGCGCGGAGACTTCCTCACTCTGACCGACGAGGAGTGGCTGGACGGCTTTGCCCTGAAATTCTATGGAGCCATGCGCCTGGCGCGCGCTGCCTGGGCTCATCTGCAAGCGACCAAAGGGACGGTCATCAACATCATCGGCGTCGGCGGGCGGACGGGCAGTGCCGAGTTCGCCATCGGCGGCGCGGTCAATGCCGCGCTGATGAATCTCACCAAAGTCCTTGCCGATCGCGGCATCAAGGACGGCGTGCGCGTCAATGCCATCAATCCCGGCTCGATCACCACGGAACGCCTGCAGACACGCATCCGGACCTATGCCGCAGAAAACAATATCGAGGTTGAGGAGGCCGCGCGGCGGATGCCGCAGGGAATGAAGATTGCCCGTTTCGGGGAACCGGCTGAGATCGCGCGGGCGGTTGCGTTCCTT
>DASTJG010000104.1:0-6896 GCA_035716785.1 Anaerolineales bacterium | reverse complement strand
GGCACCATTTCGGGCCGATGGATGATGTTTACATAGAAGTTGCTCATCATGATTTCTGTTTGAATTTATAGGGCGACCCATTCGGGTCGCCCGTTACTCAGTTATCCTTTCACTGCGCCCTGGGTCAGGCCTCCCACAATCTGATCCTGGAGCGCGAGATAAATGATCATGATCGGCAGCGCTCCGATCAACGCGCCGGCTGCAAATACTCCCCACCTTTGCTGAAATTGTGCCTGAGTGAAGATCTGCAAACCGACCATCAGAGTGAATTGCTCACTGGTCTTGAGCAGCACCCGCGCCAGGACGAACTCACCGTAGGTTGTGATGTAGTTGAGGATGCCAATGACGATCAAGATCGGGCGCAATAATGGCAGGATCAATTGGATGAAGATCTGCCAATCGGTTGCCCCTTCCACCCTGGCTGCCTCATCGATATCACGGGGGATCGTATCGAGAAAGCCTTTCATCAGCCAGATATTGATGCCCATGGCAGTGCCGAGGTATACGAGGATCAAGCTGGCATGGCTGTTCAAGCCTATGACGGGCAGGATATCACCGAACTGGGAGATCATCAGGAAGGTGGCGACAAGCGCCAGCAGGGCCGGAAACGCATTGATGAGCAGGATGCTTTTCAGCATCGCCTGGCGGCCGCGGAAGCGAAAGCGCGAGAACGCATAGGCTGCCGCCGTGGTGATCGCGAGCGCAAGCACGGCCGTGATGGTGGCGATTTTGATCGAATTTCCAAACCATGTCCAATAAGGGATCTCACCCGAATTCAGAAGTTCGCGGTAATTTCCCAGCCCTGCATTCTTCGGGATCAGTGTTTGGGTGGCCAGCGAACCTGTTGGATCAAAGGAGGCGGAAACGACCCAGAGAATCGGGAAAATCGAGAAAATAATCAGGATGACCGCAACGATCAGACGCACACCGATGCTGAATCGCCGCTGCGCTCTTGCAGAGCTGCTGAGCGCTCGAATGGAAGTTAGGCTAGAGGTTTTCACTGACTTCCTCCCACATGTTGGTAAAGCGGAACTGGAAGAGGGTAATGGCGCCGACGATCAAAAAGATGACGATGGTAATGGCGGAAGCAAATCCGTAGTTGACGCCGCGACTGCCGGTGAAAGCAAGGTTGTACACGTAGCTGATCAAAATGTCTGTGTGCCCGGCCGGAGTGGGCGTACCCGCCATCGGTGGATTTCCCTGGTTGAATAGATAGATCAAATTGAAGTTATTAAAGTTGAATGTGAAGGATGCAACTAACAAGGGCCCGACAGCGACCAAAAGTAGAGGCAAGGTAATGTTCCAGAACTGCTGCCAGCGGCTGGCACCGTCCACCTGGGCTGCATTGTAGTAGTCTTTCGAGATGGATTGCAGCGCCCCGCTGCAGATCAGCATGAAATAAGGATAACTCAGCCAGAGGTTGACAAGCAGTATGGCAATCTTTGCCCACCACTGGTCTGTGAACCAGGGCGGCGCCCATCCAAACGTTGATTCGAGAATGCGATCGAACACACCCAGCTCCGGGTTCATCATTCCACGCCAGATCAGAATGGTGATGAGCGCAGGAACAGTATAGGGGATGATCAGCAGGGAGCGGATCAGTTTTTTGAAGGGGAAAGATTCTTCATTGAACAGAATGGCAATGGCCAGCCCCAGAGAGAAACTAAGCAGCAGGCTGAAAAAGGCGAATCCGAAGTTCCAGAGAATGATCCGGACCAGGGGGCCGCGCAGGGCGGGGCTGATGAAAAAGTCCCTGAAATTGGTAAACTTGACCGACTCGACAAACCCCGGTCGGAGCGATCTGCCATCCGGCGAGGTAAACGTGCCGCGTAGATTGCGATAAACGATCCCTGTTTCCTGGCTGATCATGGCATCCTGATCGGGATCATAAATATATAACGGTAATAACTCAGCGGCTTCGGATGGAGATCGAATCTGGATGGTTTTTCCTGCCTCGCCAAACAATATCTCGGTGAGGTTTTTATCCGTGGCGGCCAGGATCGCATTCAGTCTTTGATAGCCTTCGATCGTTTTGGGGATACCTCTCTCATCGAGCTCCCCGATCCCCGCCTGTCCGGGCTGAGGTTGGGTGGGCAGTTCGCCCGGCTTCGCCAGGTATCCATTTCCATCGGCATCCACAAGCCAGAGAGCATAATCACCCTCCGGAGATTTAAAGGCCGTCCAGGAGTATGCCTTTCCCGTTTCCGCGAGATACTTGGCTCTTAAGATCTGATTTACGGCCTGTTCTTTGGTGATGAGATGACCCTCGCCATAATTTGTAAAGGAGACCCAGACGGTAAAAAGAATCGGGTAGATTGTAAACAGTGCCATAAGCGCCAATCCCACCACCATCCAGCGAATGGGACGCGCGGGCCGGAACAAAAGCACAACATTTACGAAAATCAGAATAATGAAGATCGCCGCTGCCAATGGATAGTAACCCAGAGAAACCAATCTGCTGAGAAACCAGATCACAGAGGCGTCCAGAGCGATCAAAATCAAGAGACTCATGAGTCGAGACAAAACCGGCGTTGCGGATGTTACCCTGGCTTTGCGGCTCTCTTGAGGGGGCATGGAAGTCATTTCTTCACCGCCTTCTACTCAATCGATGGTCTTGAGATGGAATAGAAGGCCGGGACACTCC
This sequence comes from Anaerolineales bacterium, assembly GCA_035716785.1. GTDB lineage: Bacteria > Chloroflexota > Anaerolineae > Anaerolineales > Villigracilaceae > Defluviilinea. Next base: position 4,252 of record DASTJG010000104.1, on the reverse strand, counting down.
CGGCCTTCTCGTTGCACAATTCTGACTACTCGGTTGTCGTTTCTACCAGATGCGTTTCTGGATCGTAGGTGAAGGTTACGGTGCTATCCGCGGGCAGGCTGAGCTTGTAATTCGGCCCGCCTGCGGCACCATCTGAGCCATACTCGACAGTCCAGCTACCATCCAGGGCGACTTTGTACTCATAATCGCCCGCGGGCAACTCAACAGTCAGTGTATAGAGCCCATCATCGCCCTTCTTCATGGCGGTCGCCTGACAGGCAGGGTCCCACTCGGCTCCACATCCAGCTACATCCTGGAAGGTACCGGGCAGGTTGACCATGCCGGCCAGCGCGCCTGAGATCAAATCCCGGACCTGCTTCGCTGCATCTTTCATGGCTTGGTCGGGGGTCTGCTCGCCGGTCACTGCCAGGGTAATGCCGTTATCTGCCGCGGTCCACACGGAACCCATTTCAGGGATGTTCGGCATTGGCATCGCGTTCGCGCCCGCTTCTCCCATGGCTTTCAGATCGGCATCATCTGTCTTTTCAAGAACGGATTTGAACGAAGAAGGACGCAGCCCGGTTTTGTAAAGCTCCTGCATAACTTCTTCTGTTGCAACGTATTCGGTCAGGAACGCCTGCGCGAGTAACTGGTTTTCGCTGAAGGCGCTGACGAAGAAGCCCTGAACGCCGAGGAACGGGGCACCCTCATCGGGGAAGGAGGGGGCTACCGCATAAGGCACCTTGGAAGCGCGTATGCGATCGAGCGCCCAGGGACCCGCCATGAGGAACGGGATCTTGCCAGTCTCGAACAATGAGTGGGCAGTTTCGTAATCGAAGGTGTTGGGCATAAGCCCCTCTTTAACGGCATCGCTCATCCAGGTGACTGCTTTGATCTCGCCTTCACTATCGAGACCGACATCACTGGGGTTCCAGGCGCCGTTCGCATCCTCACCAAAGACATAGCCGCCAAAGGCTGTCTGGATCGGCAGGGCGTTGTACAGAGGTCCGGTTGAAACGGCGGTCGCGTATTCAACTTTTCCCTCCGCCTTCAAAGTGCGGCCGATCTCAAGTACCTCGTCCCAGGTCTGGGGCGGCTCAGGGACCAGGTCGGTGTTGTAGAAGAACCCAAGGTTCTCGGAAGCGTATGGCAGACCATAGAGTTGGCCGTCCGTATAGGTGAAAGCCTCCAGGTTCGACTCGACAAATTCGCCTCGCTTGTCACCCAGGTCGATAGGAGCTACCAGCCCGCTCTCAATGAGCGCCCCAAGCCAGTCATGGACCCCGAGGAAGATGTCGGGTCCCTCCCCGGCTGGGATTGCGATGATCGCCTGGGTGCGAATATCCTGAACCCGGCCCAGATCTTCGACGACAAGCTCCACATTGTACTCAGCAAGAAATTCATCTGCGAGTGCATTCAAAATCGGCGTGCGGGTATCGTCGGCCCAGATCCTCAGGGTGGCCTCAGGGGCGGCGGTGGGGGCTTCGGTCGCGGGTTCGGTTGCGGCCGGCTCGGTTGCTTCCGGCGCCTCCGTTTGCGGGGGTGCCGAGGTGGCTGCGCCACCGCATGCGGATAGCAAAAGTCCGAGCACGGTGATGAACGAGAACAGTGTGATCAATTTTTTCATAACTCTTCTCCTTTTCTGATGATTTGTAAAGCGATGATACGCATCATCACTGACAGTGAGCCTAATTCACCCACCATCTGATTTGATTATAGTATAGAAAGTAGTCAGACAAAAGACTTGCCTAGAAGCGGGCAATTTTTGTCAGTAAGCTGGGTAAATATATTTCCTGTTGTCAACTTGTCGGGGACAATGATCAGCCCATTCGTATTCCAGGGACCTACCGGCACGAAATTCACATCCGGATCTGGCACCGGCCAGAAACTGCGGTATGGAGGTTGTCTGCCTATGGTACTGAATCCAACCCTAATAAAAGATTGCAGCTATGTTCATTTGCCGCAGCGCCGATGCCCTGAATGAGCATAGCGGTCTATCGTTGTTCCCTGGTAAACAGGCCAAGTGCAAATGAAACCAATCGTCGGTTTGTGCCGTTTAGGATTATGCATTGCTTACGCAATTTTGTTATTTGAATCGAAAAGGACTGATTATAAAGTACACTCAAGGTGACAAACAAAGAGGAGCATCACCTGTATGAAAAAGTTGATCTTTGCTCTGCTATCCATCTTCCTGCTCCTGTCATCTTGCGCCGTGCCTCAAGCTGGCACGAACATTCAACCAACGCCCACCAGTCAGGCATTGTCAACGGAACAACTCCAGGTTGCCCAAACATCCTCTCCAACAGCGACTTCGACCACCGAGATCGTTGCTCCGACGATGCCAACAGCCGGGGAGAGACTGTCTTTCGAAAGCCTCGACCTGATCGATCCAAACACTGGCTGGGGCATCGACATTCTTGGACACATCTTCCACACGGCGAATGGCGGCGACACCTGGACATTTGCCTCGCCTCCCGATGGCGTTTATACGAGCAGCGGTTTTTTCGCTCTGGACGGGAATACTGCCTGGGCGGCGAAGGACGTTCCCGTGCGTTGCTGGGATTATTGGGGCATTTATCAGTGTGACCAGCCTTACTATGCTGCTGTCAAAAGCGGAACGGTTTGGAAAACCACCGATGGCGGCCAGACCTGGCAGCCGAGCAAGCCTTTCTCCCTGAATATTGAAAAGGCTCCCTACAGCTTCGATGGCGCGCTGCCTTTTTCTCCCGGTGGCTTGCAGTTCATCGATCCCCAAACTGGCTGGTTGCTGGTGGCCGTGGGACAGACTCCTGCCGGGGAACAGTCACTTTTGTATCGCACGAACGACGGTGGGACGACATGGGAGATGATGCAAACCTTTGGGTTCGGGCCTGACGTTTTTCCCTGCCCGAAACGAGGTTTTACGTTCAGCGATGAAAACAACGGCTGGCTGATCGCGAATTGTCCTCAGGAAGAAAGCAGTCCGTTTCCGATGATCCTTCGCACAACGGATGGCGGCAACACCTGGTCGCCCGATCCGCAAATTCAGGAGATGACTCTCCCGTCCGAATTGCAGCCTGTCGATGCAGATGGCAATCTTACTATTTTTGAATCTTCTCCGGCAGATGAATATTTCCAGCGTTACCCGGATGGCAGTCTGGGGACTCATTTGCTGCACTATTTCCCAAAGGTGGATGCTCCGGTGCTTGCGTTTCTCCGTCTTGGGGATCAGGTGGCTGGCAACTGGATTTCCGGGGTCAAATTCCACAAAGCACGCGGCCAGCAGAGCAGCGGTTGGATGACGATGGGCAGCGAATACTTTTTAGATACAGATCATGGCTGGCGGCTGTATTGGGATCTGGTCACCAATGGACGCTGGCTGCAAAAGACAGTGGATGGCGGTAAAACCTGGGAAAGCACCAAAGCCGTGGCATGGAGGACGGCCCGCTTCGAGTTCGTCGACGCGCAAACGGGTTGGGCAATTGTGACAGGTCAGGCGGGACTCCCCTCTCTCGTCAAAACCGTGGATGGCGGCAGGACCTGGGGCTTGTTGGACGCACGCGTGGAAGGAGGAAATGCGCCGGCAGCTAACGCTCCCTCGACCGTTCCGGCGCAAGTTTTACCCCTTACGAACATTGCCGAACTTTGGATGATCGATACTGTATCGGGCTGGGCGGTGACGGGTGACGATCAGCTTTTGCGCACCGTCGATGGCGCGCAGACCTGGAGCAACGTCACGCCACCGGCTGAATACAAGGCTTATCAAGACCGATGTTATTTTGACATTGTCAGCATATATGGTGGTTTGAAACCAGAGGGCTTTTTTGCCCTCGACGCCGACAACGCCTGGGTGGCACAGCATGGCTGCGCGCCGGAATCCGCAGCGATTTGGAAAACAAGCGATGGAGGTCGATCCTGGCGAAAAGTACCATTGACCGTGATTCCCCCGGCCCAACACACTATTATGCCCGCCAGCTTTTCGCCGATCTCTTTATTCTTTGATGATGCTGCTCACGGTTGGCTGGCAGTAAATCTATATCCAGACGTTCGTTCTTTCGAAGAACACCTTTTTCGAACACAGGATGGCGGAGACTCCTGGCAGCCGGTTTCCAATGAAAGCCTCCCTTGCTATCCCACTTGCGCCGGTGTCGCGTTTAGCGCCCCGGAAACTGTTTGGCTTGCTGATGACCATCGACAAACGCCTGCAGTAAGTGATTTTCTGAGTTTCTACTATTCAGCTGATGGGGGCAAGACCTGGGAAGAGAAGATGCTGTTCGACACAGTCCCGTCCCTG
>DASTJG010000103.1:0-18881 GCA_035716785.1 Anaerolineales bacterium | reverse complement strand
TTGAAGAATCCCAGCACCCCAAGCCAAAATGTAGTCGCATGGCCAATATAATAGATCAATGCGCCGATAAAACCCAATCCATAGACCGATGACGAAGCGGCGTTGCGATAAATCACTTTCTGCCTGTGCTGTTCTGTTGGTTTTCCATCTGTAGTCATCTTGTTCTCCTCTTGTGTCTTTCTGTTTCCAATCATCAACAATATATACGTCATACATAAGTTCAGGGTTGCGCGTGATAAGGATATAATCTGCACCCATGCCTCCCGAAACCGTTCACATACCCCGGTCTGGCTGGATACGCTGATCACATGGCTCGAGTTCATGGGTCTGATCGGCGCGATCCTTGCAGGTGGTTATGCCCTGCTGACGATGTTTGGAGGATAGCAACAGAACCGCGTGATCAGCCCCAGGTCACGTCGATCGAGTACTGGATAAAGTTGTTGATGGTGAATTGTATAGGTTGAAAACTATTTCCTGGCGGCGCGGCGTGAATTGTCCTCCACGTCGAGCAGGATCAGGAGGGCCTGCTGCGCCACTTTCAACATGATGAAATACACCAGCCCCGGTGCCAGTTGAGAAAGCTGCAGAGTGGGGATACTGAGACGGTCAAAGATGTTTGCGCCCTCATAAGATGCAACACCCGTAGCTACAAGAAACCAGAACTGCCCTATCGAAACCAGGGTCGTGTAAACATACATCGCAAGTAAGACCCATGCCAGAATGCCTGCCAGACGCGCGATGCGCAGCGCCGCGTCGCGGTCGAAATACGTCCCCAGAAAGCCGGTCCGGTTTTCAGTTGATTGATTCATGTTTACTCCAAATGCTAAATTTTGTTCCCTTCTCAAGCCCTCATTCACATGAAATTTGAAATAGCTCTTGTTGAATGAAGTTGAAGACTTTGTAATTTACTGCCGAAAGTTTTGGCAAAACCATTCGGACTGGTGTGACATGTAATTATCAAAAGATAACATTCGTCATGCCTTGGATTTTTTATTCAAAATATAATTGAATAAAGCGGATTTTCCTGACAGGTATTGTCTGAGTGTGCCTGCAAAGGATCCATCGTGCAATTCGAATACAGCCCTTACATTCTTCCTTTGTTCATCGCGGGAGCCTGCACAATTGGGGTGGCTTATTATGCCTGGTCCCATCGTTCGGTATCTGGTGCCTTTGCTTTGATCTTTTTAGCACTGGCAGTGGCTGAGTGGACGATCGGGTATGCTTTGGAGATTGCGGGGGCCGACCTGTGGACCAAGGTATTTTGGGCTAAAGCTCAATATATTGGTATCGTCACTGTTCCCCTGTTCTGGCTGATTTTTTCCTATAACTATTTCAATCAAAACCGACAACTCTCACCGCGGGTTATTGCTGCTTTGGGGATCGTGCCTCTGGTAACGCTCCTGCTGGTATTTACAACAGAACTTCATGGCTTGGTTTGGGTTCGATATTCCATCAGCCGGGTGGACAATTTCTCATCCCTGAAAGTCAACCTCTATGGTCCCTGGTTTAAGATATATGTAGTCTATGGTTATCTCCTCGTTTTGGCTGGTACCTATTTTGTTGTCAGATTGGTGCGCCATACACATGGATTATATCGAGGACAAATTATAGCCCTGCTCTGTGCTGTCGCTGCGGCCTGGGTAGGCAATTTTCTTTACCAATCCAAGTTGACTCCAGTCGAAAATCTTGATCCAACTTCGTTTGGGTTCGCGGTGGCAGTCGTTTTCACGTACCTGGGCATCTTTCGTTTTCAATTGATCAAACTAGTACCTCTGGCGCGCGACACCGTAGTCGATGCAATGGACATTGGCATGATCGTCATTGACGCACAGGGGCGAGTTGCAGACATCAATCGCGCTGCACTTACCCTGATCGATCTTCCCGTGAGACAAGTCATTCACAAGCCTGTTGTGGAGGTGCTGAGCCGCTGGTCTCATTTGACGAAGAAGTATCAGAATGTGCTGGAGGCACTCGACGAAATTTCCATTGATGAAGGGGAGCATCAACGCTGGTTTGAACTCGGTTTATCACCTTTGCGTAATGACGATCAAACCGTTATCGGAAGATTGGTAACGCTGCGCGATATAACGATAAGAAGACAGATCGGTGAACGAGTTCGCCAACTATCACGTGCTGTGGAAGCCAGCCCGGCTTCGATTGTGATCACCGACGTTGACGGACGAATCCAATATGTGAATCCGAAATTTACGGCTGTAAACGGTTATACCCTGCCGGAAGTGTTTGGTCAAAACCCGAGGATTCTCAAAACGGATCAAACCCCTCCCAAAGTACATCAACAACTCTGGCAAACGATCACCTCAGGCCAGGAGTGGCATGGTGAGTTCTGCAACCGGAAAAAGAATGGAGAACTCTATTGGGAGACTGCCTCCATCTCACCCATCTTCGATGCAGGCGGGCGTATTACCAACTATGTCGCTGTTAAAGAGGATATTACTGAGCAGCGCCGGATGCAGGAGCAGCTACAGGTTCTGTACGATTCGGCGATGCGGGAAGTTGCCGAGCGGAAAAGGACGGAAGTCCTCCTTCAGGAAAGTGAGGCTCGTTACCGCCAAATTGTCGAGAATGCCGGTGAATTTATTTACCGGACCAACGCCGAAGGAAATATTGCCTATGCAAACGTCGCTGTTTTGCGGTTGTTCGGCATCGACAAGATTGACGACATCCTGGGGAAAAATTACTTGGAATTCATCGTTCCGGACTGGCGCGCAAAGGTACGGCGTTTCTATGTCCATCAATTTGTGAGCGGTGAGTCAAATACTTACTTCGAATTTCCCATCCTCGGATCTGACGGACCTGAATTATGGCTGGGCCAGAATGTGCAGATCATCCGGGAGGCTGGTCAGATTACCGGTTTTCAGGCGGTTGCGCGCGACATTACGGCCGTTAAACGGGCCCAGGAAGCACTGTCGCTTGCCCGAGATCAGGCCCAGCAGGCCAGCTATTTTAAAAGTGATTTGCTCGCCAGAGTCAGCCACGAATTACGTACACCTCTGGCCGGTATTTTAGGATATGCGGAGCTGCTTCGCGATCAGGCTCTGGGTCCCCTTTCCGAGGATCAAACTCAGGCTGTGCAAACAATTGTCCAGAGTTCCGAGTATCTGTCGACCATGATCAGTGATTTAATGGATCAGGCGCAAATTGAAGCAAAGAAATTAGTTCTGAACTTCAGCGAATGTTCACCAGCGGAATTACTTCATAAAATTGAAGAACTAATGGGTGTCCTCGCCCAGAAAAAAGGCCTGACCCTTCGAACAATTCTTGAACCGAATGTGCCTACACTGGTCTACAGCGATGAACAGCGCCTGCGACAGATCCTGATCAATCTTGTTGCGAATGCCCTCAAATTCACAAGACAGGGAGAAGTTTCTGTCAGGATATTTCTGCCCGACCCGACCCATTGGGCAATGCAGGTATCTGACACCGGTATTGGAATACCGGAAGAAGTACGAACGAGTATCTTCGAACCTTTCCAGAAAGCGAATAGCTCTCTGACGAGGGATAATCGCGGGGTAGGACTGGGGTTATCCATCACCAAGCAATTAATTGAACTGCTGGGTGGTCAAATCGTTCTGGCGAGTGAGGTTGGAAAGGGCAGTACCTTCCTGGTGACTCTGCCGATCAGTAAGACCAGCGCTGCCAACCCGTATGTTTTGATCATTGAAGATGATCCAAAACTGGGTGTCATTTATCAGATGGTCATGGAGCAGCTTGGGTTCGATACGGCCCTCGATCCGAATGGAAATCAATATGCTGACATGCTGTCCACGATCCACCCGGCTTTGATTATTCTGGATTTGCTTCTGCCATTTGCGAATGGTGTGGATATCCTGCGCCAGATTCGACGCGATCAAAGCCTGGCACATGTGCCGGTCATTGTGACAACAGCAGATTCCTTGCTGGCCGATTCCATTCAGGGTCAGGCCGAGGAGATTCTCATAAAGCCGGTTGATTTTACCCGCCTGCGTGAGGCTGTTCTGCGCCTGTGCCCCGGAAGCAGTCAAAACGAATCACGGGATCAAGAGAAGAGATAGGAGGAATCAATGACAAAACCTCTTGCACTGATTATTGAGGATGACCTCGAGATTGCAAAGATCCTTTCGCTTTCATTAAAAGGTGAGTTTGAGGTTGAGATTTTGGCGGATGGTAATGCTGCAATCGCCAGGCTTGCACAAGTTGTTCCCGTGTTGATCATGCTTGACCTGCACCTGCCTGACGTTTCGGGAATGGATGTCTTTGCACACATTCGTTCAGACGCTCGCTTCCACGGCACAAAGATCATTCTTTGCACGGCCGATGCCCTCCGGGCTGAGGCGTTGCAGAGTCAGGTCGATCTTGTTCTGTTAAAACCCATCAGTCCAAGTCAATTGCGTGAACTTGCCTCTCGAATGATTAAGACAATGGACGATAGACAATAGACAATGGTCAATCGTCTATCATCCATCGTCTGAAACAGCGTTCTGCTGCATCGCAGGCAGGTGTAGATTCCACTCTGTTTGAACTTCAGGGATTTAGCCGATCCACAGCCCTTCGACGCGTACCTGATAACCGGTAGATGTGCGATTGAGGAAGTTGACCAGTCCGCTGTGACGCCATTGCAGCATGCACATGCGCGGCTGGAAGTAATAGCGCATGCCAATCCTGATCTCGCAGCGCGCCTCGTTGATCAAACCTTCATAGCCTTCGGCAATGTAGTACCCCAGATCCTTGAATCCCTTTTGACGCGGGTTCAATGGACCGGTCACGCACCAGACGATCACACCGGTGCGTTTGTCCACATCCATCGCGATGCCACAATGGGTGATGGGACATCCACAGGACATGCCCAGCGGGCGCCCAATCAAAATGTCGCCAACCTGGATGTCCATTTCGCGTGTAATGAGCGGATTATGCGGCAGTATAATTTCGCGCGGTCCCGGCTCCTCGGGGAAATGTTCGAGGTAGAAATCAAATTCGCGCCCAAGACTGTCGCGCCAGGGGTTGCTCATGCCGGGAATAAAAGAAGTCATGGGAGAGGCGGTGGAGGCGCAACCGGCGCACGCGGCAGCGGCCATCACAGGCTGCGCGCTCATACTGGGAGCAGTTACTGGGCGGTTTTGATTTTCAGCCGCAACCTGTTGCGCTTCAAAGCGATCGTCAGAAAGATAGATACAGCGTTTGATCAAGTCGGAATTGGTCTGCAAACGTGCTGCCAGTTCTTCACAACTGCGCATACCGCACACGCCGCAATTCAAACCGGGCAGATCGTCCACAGTATATGGAGCGGAAAGAGTCATTTGATTGTTCCTTTCAGGAGACAGATGCAAAACTTCGTGAGGTAATGGGATGCAGATCCTTTACCAGGCGCGGCAATACATTTAGAAACGCATCCACTTCAGGGTCCGTGTTGAAGCGACCGAGCGTGATGCGCAAAGAGCCGCGCGCTCGCACCGGGTCCATGCCCATTGCCATCAAAATATAGGAAGGCTGTCCCGCATGATGGGAACTGCACGCGCTGCCGGTGGAGATCGCAATCCCTTCTTCGTTGAGCGCGAGCATCAGGTGCATCGCTTCGCCTTCCTGGCCGGCGAAGCCGAGACAGATGTGCCCGGGCAGACGCCTATGGGGGTGTCCGATGAGGTAGGCGTTTGGAATTTGACGCTGGACTTCGTCGATGATCCGGTTGCGCATCCCGATGAGGCGCGTGGCCTCCGCGTTCATCTCCGCCCCGGCAATTGCCGCGGCTTTCCCAAAGCCGACGATCCCCGCGACGTTTTCCGTAGCCGAACGAAGTCCCCGCTCCTGCCCGCCGCCATGAACGAGCGGCTCGATGGAAACGTCGTGCCGAATGTACAATGCGCCAATGCCTTTCGGTCCATGTAATTTATGGGCGGACATGGAAAGAAAATCTACAGGCATACGATCCATATGCAATGGGATCTTTCCAACGGCCTGCACCGCATCCGTGTGGAACAGCGCGCCATATTCCCGCGTGATGCGCGCCAGATCATCCACCCGCTGCAGCGTGCCGACCACGTTGTTCGCCGCCATCACGGAAACCAGACGCGTATGCGGCCGTAACGCCTGCTTGAGCGATTCGGGCATCACGATCCCATCGGAAGACACCGGCAGGTACGTGATCGGGTAGCCAAGTTTTGCAAGATGATTGCAGGTTTCCAATATTGCCGGGTGTTCAAACGAGGATGTGATGATGTGACAGTCTTGCGGTTTGTACTGAGCCGCCACACCTGTGAGCACCATATTGTCCGCTTCCGTGCCGCTGGCGGTGAAGACAATTTCCTCTGCTTCGGCGTGGAATAAATTTGCAACCTGTTGTCGTCCTTCTTCAATTGCTTGCTTCGCCTGCTGCCCTGCCCAATGCAGGCTGGATGGATTGCCAAAGGTCGCGCCATAAAACGGCAGCATGGCTTCGAGGACGCGCGGGTCGAGCGGGGTGGTGGCGGAATGATCGAAATAGATCTGTTCCATAGTTTTCCTTTCTTGTAGAGGGAAAGACCTAACCACGAAGTTCACAAAGAGCACAAAGGAAATAAAAAAGATGTATTCCTTTGTGTACCTTGGCCCCCTTTGTGGGTAAAGGGTTTTGATTTATTCTCCGCGATAGAAATTCTGATTCTCGAGAGAACGGACGACCCCAAAGTGAGCCTGCCAGCCGATCTCCTTTTTGCCGACGCAGATGGTGCAGGTACCGACAGGCGGGTTGCCGCGCAGGAGCATCTTGTCCCAGGCATCCTCCTGGTTGTGGATCGCATCGACCAGCGGATCGATACCGATGCCGTAGAGCGCGTTCACTTCGCGGACTTTGACATTGGGCGCCACATCCTGAATGCGCGAGCGGAAGACCTCGCGCTCCGCCTGCGAGACACGGTCGATCTTGGTGACGACCGCCACATCTGCAAGGGAAAGCATCGGCCCGATCTTGAACGGCAGATTGGTCCCACTGGTGGCTTCAACGACGATCATTCCCAGTCCGCCATCCACATACGGTGAACAACGCAGACACAGACCAGCCGTCTCGACCAGCAGAACATTGGCTCCTGAGCTTTTTGCCCACTGGATCGCGTCGCCGAGCACCATCACGTTGCAATGGTCCGGACACAACTCGCCGGAATACACTTTGCGGGTGGGGATGCCGAATTCTTTTGCAAAGATCTCATCCTCCTCGGCAAACTGAACATCGATCTTCAGGAATGCAACCTGATCTCCCGCAGCTTGCAGTTTGCGGATCATATGGCGCAGGACCGATGTTTTGCCCGTTGTGGCCGGGCCGGCACAGATCGCGAGTTTCATGCCAATCCCTCCAGTTCGTGAGTTGTGAGGCGCTCGCCAAAGCGGATCTTGTCACGCATGCCTGAGAGCAGGTCATCGAGTTTGCTGACCTTGTGAGAGAAGACCCGTTCCTCTTCATTCGTGTAAAGTACCTTGGTGACCGAACCGCCTTGCATGACGATGCGGTAATCAGACAGTAGTGCAATGCGCGGATCGTGTGTCACGAAGATGAAGATTTTTTGATACTGTCGCAGTAATTCCATGGCGCGCGTGCGGTTGATGCCGGCATTCTCAACTTCATCCAACAGAACGATGGGCGTGTTGCAGATGATGGTCGCATCGGCAATGAGCAGGGCGCGGGTCTGTCCGCCGGAGAGCTCGGTCATGCGGCTGGTGAGGACGATCGGTTCGCCCGTCAGTTGATTCGCGAAGTCCAGCGTCTTCTGGATCATCTCTTCGATTTGACCCTTCTGAACGGCGCGGATGCCTGCATGCGCTGTGAGAAAATCTACAACGGGAAGATCAGACAGGAAGGTGGTGTGCTGCGTGATCAAAGCGATGGGGTTGAGCGCAGGGTTGTCGCGATATTCGAGAGGTGGACGTTCCCCGTTGATCAGGACGCGGCGTCCCGTTTGTGTATTCGCATCGGCGAACAGTTCGAGGTCATTGATGAGGGTGGTCTTGCCCGAGCCGGTCGGCCCGACGATGCTGACGACATCGCCCATTTTCAGGTCGATGCGTTCCACGGCTTCAGGGATGCCCGAACGGCTATAGCCGCCCAGGATCGTGATGGAATTGATCATTGTGTCTCCTTGGTTTTAGTATATTAACCCTATGGACTTAGTCATATAAATATCTAAAAAAAGAGAACATGATCAGCACTTAGGATGTTATATGACTTAGTCAATAGGGATTCTAGTCAAAAAATTGTTTTTGTCAATACCCCAATTCCAGAGTGTGATTTCTGGTGTGGAATACCATGAGATTGATCCCGACTTAAAACAAAACCGCCCCTTTCGGGGCGCCATACGGGGTGGCAAGCGTATTCACGAATTCGAGTAGCCTACTTCATCACATCTGCGATCGTGGTCTTCTCCAGCTTTTGAGAGACGTAATCGCGAATGTCCTTGAAGACTTTGGTCAATTTCTTTTCTTTTTCGATGGGCGTGGACTCGTAGAAGTTCTCGCTGACAGATTCCGTCGGTGCAAGCGCGCCGTCGAACAGACGAATGACCTCTGCCAGCGTGATCTGATCGGGTTCCTTGGACAGAGCATAACCGCCGCGTTGTCCTTTCGTGCTGCGCAGGAAGTGGGCACGTTTTAATGCCAGCATCAACTGCTCCAGGAATTTTGGAGGAATTCCCTGGGCTCTTGCAATTGTTTCGATGGAAATAAATCCCTCCTCCTTGTTGCGTGCCAGGTAAACGAGTGCCAAAAGTGCATATTCACTGCGGGCGGTGAGTTTCATAAATCCTACTGTTCCAATTTAGTCTATCGGAAGTATAGTTTAAAAAACGGGCATGTCAAGCCATCTTACAATGTTGATTACTTCTTTCGTTCCCGACTATTTACTTTAGAATTAGGTGAAAGAGGCAAGATGATACTGTTTTCCCGCAGATTATTTTTGATCGCTTTGTTAATCCTTTGACAAAACTCCCATTTCGTACACCCCGCACGCCACATATTCTTTCTTCACGAAGCGTGCGGGGTACACGGACAAGCACGATCTCGCGGTTTTCTCCGTGAAAAGACGGAAATGGGTCCATGCCTTCCGTGTACAAAGAGTCCCAACTCTGGACTTTGCAACAGCCATGACACACTTGTTTTTCCCCCTTGACTAAGGACTATATTTTTGCTATTATGTTATCGATAACATGTTATCGATAACATAATAGAAGCAAACTTGAGCATATCATACAGAAAAAGACGCGTCACCATCAAAGATGTAGCACAGGCAGCGGGAGTTTCTACACAAACGGTTTCGCGCGTCATGAACAAGTTTTCTTATGTTTCCGAGGAAACTCGCCAACGGGTGGAAGCAGTGGTGGAGCAATTGGGCTATCACCCCAGCACTCTCGCACGCAGTCTGATTCAGCAACGCAGTTATACATTGGGTGTGGTCACATTTGGTTTGAAGCATATAGGTCCGTCACGCACTCTCAACGGCATAGCCGATAAAGCAGACGAACTCGGCTTCATGCTTTTGATGAAGGAACTCGACAATTTCAATACAAACAGAATTGATGATGCAATCGATTCCTTGCTGGCTCGTCAGGTTGACGGAATATTATGGCTTGCACCAGAAATTGGTGACAATCATGCCTGGATCGACGAGCGTATGAATGAAATCCCCGTACCCGTGTTGTTCATTGCCATGCGACCACGCGCGGGCATTTCCAGTCTTTCCACAGATAACTTCCAGGGCGCCGTCATGGCGATACAACATCTACTGGATTGCGGACGGAAAAAGATCGGGCATATTTCAGGTCCGCTGGGTTGGTGGGAAGCGGACGAGCGCAAGCGCGGCTGGCTTGAAACGCTGCATGCGGCAGGATTTAATGTCTCTGAACAACACTGTGCGGAAGGTAACTGGTCCTCGGCCGGTGGGGCGCAGGCGTTCATTCGGCTGCTTCAGTCATTTCCGGATATGGATGCTGTTTTTGTTGCCAATGATCAGATGGCTCTGAGTGTTTTGCGGGAGGCTTGCCGCCGCGGTATCGGCATCCCTGAACAATTGACAGTCATTGGCTTTGACAACATTCCTGAGTCTGCCTACTTTTATCCTTCACTGACCACAATTTCTCAAGATTTCCAACTACTGGGTGAACAGGCCGTTCAAAATATAGTGAAGATGATCCAGGCTCGACAAGGGAACCAGTCTGTAGTTGCACAATCAGGGTTTATTCAACCGACCCTTGTTGTCCGTGAGAGTTCAAATTGAGTCTGATACTATTTCTATCCCGTTTCTGTATTTCTAGCTCCTAACAAAAATGGAAACGGAGTAAGAAGGAGGTGATGCAAAAAAGAAATAAAATGTTCCCTGTAGGAAGCTCACACTGTAGCTTGGCATCTGATGTGTATGCTTCCAGGCGAGGTAGAGTCATCATCGTTTACTCTTCTCTTGCCAAACTTGTACGCCAACATAATATACTATATCAAACAAGGAAAAGAAAATGTCAAAGAAATTGCTTTACACGCTTCTGGCTGTTCTGATGGTGGCTAGTTTCGTTCTGACAGCCTGTGGCGGAGCTGCCCCCGCCGCTGACAAAAAACCGTTGGTTGGTATCTCGATGCCCACCAAGAGCTCAACCCGCTGGATCTCTGATGGCGAAAGTATGGTCAAAGAATTCGAAGCTATGGGTTACGCAACCGACCTGCAATTTGCTGACAATGACATCCCGAACCAGCTTGCCCAGATCGAAAACATGGTCACCAAGGGCGCCAAGGTTCTCGTTATTGCAGCCATCGATGGTACAACCCTGTCTGATGTTCTCCAGAAGGCACATGATAATGGCGCCATCGTCATCTCCTACGACCGCTTGATCACCAAGACCCCCAATGTGGATTATTACGCCACCTTCGATAACTTCGGCGTAGGCGTTATTCAGGGAACTCAGCTTCTCGAAGGCCTCGGCCTGAAACCCGGCGAAAAAGCTCCCGAGGGTGTGGGTCCCTTCAACGTCGAACTGTTCGGCGGCTCCCCTGACGACACCAATGCCTTCTATTTCTATGACGGCGCTATGTCCGTCATCCAACCCTTCATTGACGACGGCACGATCGTTATCCCGAGTGGCCAGATGGGTATGGACAAGGTTGGTACCTTGCGCTGGCTTGCCGCCACAGCCCAGGCTCGCATGGATAACCTTCTGAGTGCCTACTACACTGACAAGAAGATTGACGCTGTGCTCTCCCCCTATGATGGTCTGAGCATCGGTATCCTCTCCTCCCTCAAGGGTGTTGGTTACTGCACACCTGAACAACCGTGCCCTGTTGTAACGGGTCAGGATGCGGAAGTCGCTTCCGTCAAGTCGATCATCGCTGGCGAACAGACCTATACCGTGTTCAAAGACACCCGCGTTCTTGCCAAGCAGGCCGCCAAGATGGCTGATCAGGCTCTGAAGGGTGAGACTGTCGAAATCAATGACACCACGACCTATGACAACCTTGTCAAGGTTGTACCCTCCTATTTGCTGACCCCGATTAGCATTGATATTAACAACTACCAGAAAGAATTGGTAGACACTGGCTATATCAAGGCTGAAGATCTCAAGTAAGTAGTTTTACACTGGTGCGTGAGGATAGAAATATCCTCACGCACTTTCCCTTTAGATTTATAAACCATTGGATTAGAATTGCATCCGTAGCAAAGTAACTTGATTCCACGTAGATTAAGGACGAGAAGACCATGTCTGATGTCATTTTGGAAATGCGCAACATCACAAAGACTTTCCCTGGTGTAAAAGCGCTTAATAATGTAAGTTTTAGCGTCACCCGGGGAGAGATCCATGCCCTGGTGGGAGAAAACGGAGCGGGAAAATCAACTCTGATGAATGTGCTAAGTGGCATATATCCATACGGCACATATGAGGGCGAAATCTACTTTCAGGGCAAGGAATGTCGGTTTCGAGATATCACTGAATCTGAAAAGGTTGGGCTGGTCATCATCCATCAGGAACTTGCATTGATTCCTTTTCTCTCCGTAGCCGAAAATCTGTTTCTCGGTAACGAGCGTGCCAGGAACGGTGTGATCGATTGGAATGAAACCATTTCCAAGACTGCGGAATTTTTGGAAAGAGTGGGACTGCACGAGTCGCCCAATACGTTGATTACCGATATGGGTGTTGGCAAACAGCAGTTAGTCGAAATTGCCAAGGCATTGGCAAAGGAAGTTAAGCTTCTTATTTTGGATGAGCCCACAGCCGCCCTAAATGAAAGCGACAGCGAGAAACTGCTTGAGTTATTACTTCAATTTAAAGAGCACGGTATTTCCTCGATTTTGATTTCTCATAAACTAAGCGAAGTCAAAAAAGTGGCCGATTCCATCACGATTCTTCGCGATGGTGCCACAATTGAAACACTGGATTGCAGGAAAGACGATATTACCGAGGACCGGATTATTCGCGGGATGGTGGGGCGGGATATTACTCATCGCTTCCCGCCGCGTGAAAAGAATATTGGAGAAGTTATTTTTGAAATCCGTGATTGGAATGTATATCATCCCCTTCATGAGGATCGCAAAGTAAGTACTAATGTGAATATAACCGTCCGCAAGGGCGAAGTTGTTGGGATTTCGGGGTTAATGGGGGCGGGAAGAACGGAACTGGCGATGAGCATATTTGGCCACGCCTATGGTACTCGGATTAGCGGAAAGGCTTATAGAAATGGGAAAGAAGTGGATATCAGCACCATCGATAAAGCCATTTCCAACGGTATTGCCTATGCAACGGAAGATCGCAAAGCGTATGGGTTGGTCTTGATCCAGGAGGTCAAAAATAACATTACCCTGGCGAATCTGGAAGAAATTTCCAACCGTCAAGTGATCAATGAGCCTCGCGAAATGAGTGTTACCAGTGAATATCGGGATAACCTTAATATTAAGTGTTCCAGTATTCGGCAACTGGCTCTAAATCTTTCCGGCGGCAATCAACAAAAAGTTGTGCTTAGCAAATGGTTGTTTGCAAGTCCGGAAATCCTGATCCTGGACGAACCTACGCGTGGGATTGATGTTGGGGCGAAGTATGAGATTTACACCATTATCAATCGTTTGGTCAGCGAAGGAAAAGGGATTATCCTGATCTCATCGGAATTACCGGAGATTTTAGGGGTTTGTGATCGCATTTATGTAATGCGCGACGGCAAAATTGTCGGCGAAATGTCGGCAAACGAAGCGTCTCAGGAAAAAGTAATGAAACACATTATGACACAACAAGAGGTAATCCAATTATGAAAACTCCGGCAGCCCTTTATGAAACAAAAGCAGCCAATGGCGTCATGAAAACCCTGACTGGGCTTTTCAAAAGCAATATTCGCGAATATGGTATGTTGATTGCCTTGATCGCGGTCATGGTGTTCTTCCAGATTCGGACAGACGGTGTATTGATGAAGCCTGTGAACCTCACCAATCTTGTTCTGCAGAACAGCTATGTCATCACTATGGCGATGGGTATGTTGTTGATCATCATCACCGGCGGGATCGACCTGTCTGTAGGTTCGGTTGTCGCTGTCATAGGCGCACTTGCAGGTGTGCTGATCGTCAGGTACGATTTTAACTGGATAGCGGTCGTTGCGATCTGCTTGTTGCTCGGCGCGCTGATCGGCGCTTTCCAGGGATATTTTGTTGCGTATCAGAAAATCCCGGCTTTCATTGTTACCCTGGCAGGCATGTTGGTCTTTCGAGGTTTGACGATAGCTCTGCTTCGGGGAGAATCGGTGGGACCTTTTCCGAGGGGATTTCAAAACATAAGTTCTGGGTTTATCCCAGACTTTTTTCACAATGAAGGCTTGCATATTACCACTCTGCTAATCGGAGTGTTACTTTCAGTTCTATTAATATTTCTGGACGCGCGCGGCAGAAAAAACCAGCAAAAATATGGACTGGAAGTAACTCCATTCTATTTTTTTGTCGTCAAAAATATAGCGATTACTGGGGCAGTCATGGGCTTCTGCTATTTGATGGCGTCCTATAAAGGCGTTCCAAATGTACTCGTCCTGCTTTTTGTGCTGGTCACATTTTATGCGTTTATCACCAGTTCGTCGGTTATTGGTCGCCGTATTTATGCAATGGGGGGCAATGAAAAAGCAGCCAGGCTTTCGGGTGTCAACACGCCGCGCCTGTTATTCTATACGTTCGTCAATATGGGTATTCTCGCCTCCCTGGCAGGATTAATCGTTGCGGCCCGTTTAAATAGCGCTACGCCGAATGCTGGGGACGGTATGGAATTGGATGTCATCGCCGCTTGTTTCATCGGCGGTGCATCACCCATGGGCGGCGTCGGCAAGGTTATTGGGGCATTGGTCGGGGCTTTTCTCATCGGCGTATTGAACAATGGCATGTCCATTTTGGGAGTCGGGATCGATTGGCAGAAAGTTGTCAAAGGTGTCGTGTTATTGGCTGCAGTTTTGTTTGATGTCTACAATAAGAACAAGAATGCGTAATAGCTAACATTCCGGTCCTCGAATTAGTTGTAATTCGTTTACAAGCAAACAAATTCGTTGAAAATTGGGAGTGTCCGGACTTCAAGAGGATGGACGCTCCCAATTGTTATACCTGACTCAGGAGAAGTGGCATGGAACTAAATCCTGTACTATCCATATTGAGACGCAGACTTCGTTTGGCTGTGGTTGGAGGGGGACCAGGCTCTTTTATCGGCGCCATGCATCGACAGGCCGCCAGGCTCGATGATCGTTACGAAATTGTCACTGGTGTTCTTTCGTCCGATCCTCAGAAATCAAAAAAGGCCGCGTTGGAATTGGGGCTGGCTTCCGACCGGTTGTACGCCAGCGTTCAGGAAATGCTCGAGCGCGAGTCCTCTCGAGAAGATGGCGTGGACGTGGTCGCGATCATGACGCCAAACGACAGTCATTATGAGTATGCGACGACTGCCCTGGAACACGGCTTTGATGTGATTTGCGACAAGCCCATGACGAACACGCTGGAAGAAGCGGAAGCCTTGCATAAAAAAGTTCAGGAATCAGGCTTGATATTTTGTCTGACCCATAATTACACAGGTTATCCAATGGTTCGTCAGGCAAAAGCAATGGTTGAAGATGGGCAATTGGGGACCATCCGTCTGGTTCAAGTGGAATATGTTCAGGGTGGCAAAGCTGACGAAGAAAAACCCATGCCCGATGTACTTACCTGGAAATATGACCCTGTCCGCGGTGGACCATCGCGGGTGATGGGTGACATCGGGACCCATGCGCACAATCTCACTCGTTTTATCACCGGGCTGGAAGTGACGGAAGTCGCTGCCGAGATTGGAACGATCGTGCCAGGGCGGCTCATCCATGACTTTGGCGGGGCCTTGCTCCGATTTGAAAACGGCGCCCGAGGAAGTTTCTGGGTGACTCAGGCTGCAGCAGGCGTGGAAAATTGCCTTCGCATTCGTGTCAGCGGCTCCAAAGGCACGTTGGAATGGATGCAGGAATTTCCTCAGGCATTGACCTTTAAACCTCTACATGGACCTTCTCAAAACCGGACACCCAACGGACCGGGCACCCTGCCGCTGGCCGCGCGTTCCAGCCGCATCGTCGCCGGTCACCCTGAGGGATTCCATGAAGGATTTGCGAATATTTATTCCGATGCAGCGGAAGCCATTGCTGCTCGCAGAGCAGGAAAGACAGCTGATCCGCTGGCGCTTTATTTCCCGAATTCATGGGATGGGCTGTTGGGGGCGCGCTTTGTAAACGGTGCGATTGAATCGAGCAAAGCCAATGGCAAATGGACAAAATGTTAGCTTCCAGTTGCCATACTTCATGAACGGATACAAAATACTTATGGTTCCATTGAACACCGCGCGACTGCAGAAAAGCGCTGGATGGCGTGACACATGCTGTGCATCTGGCAACCTGCCGTACCAGTCCAACATTCCAGCAATTTATTCTGATTGGTGGACTGAATAATATGAAGAAAGTGATCCGATTCAGCCTGGGAATGTGCGCGAGCAGAAGATAATCCTCGAAACATTTGGTATCCCGGCTAATTGACGAGCCATAGGTCTCAAAGCTAATTAAGTGAGTGGCGGTAGGATTTTTCTTCTGATCATCCGAGGAAAGGTCCTGCCGTTTTATGTTGAGGATCATTTATCTATGATTGGTTTGCCTGATGCAAAAACTTTCATCCATGCGTAAGATTGGCTGTCTAGAGTAACTATTCATCGTCTATACATTCCTTATCATAAATGCAAGATGATTTCTGTCATAAATGTCGGTTTTAGATATGGAGGTAAGGGGCGGAAACATATAAAATAATTTCGTCTCTATAATCTATATTCCAACAACAGAAAGGAGAATTGCTTATTGGCGGTTTCCAGCAATCTTTCTAGTTGTGCATCAGGACTCTTGAAGGTCAGGAGTGCCTCTGCACAGCCTTCACAACAACATATGCGTAACCACTAATAAGGAGAGAAAATCATGTTTCGCTTTAAAACTATCTTATTGTTGATCATAGTTGCTGCTATGATCCTGCCCGCTTGTCAACCATCGACAACTCCAAAAGCCGGGCTCGAATGTGCCCCTAATTGTGAGTACAAGGATCTGGTGGTCGGTTTCCTCCAGACCGGCTCCGAGGGCGGCTGGCGCGCTGCCAACACGCTTTCCTTCAAGGAAACAGCCGATCAATTGGGACTCAAACTGAAGTTCTATGATTCCAAGAATGAAATCGCTAACCAGGTAGCTGGTTTCCACCAGTTCATCCAGGATCCCGAAGTCAATATTATCGTCCTTGCCGCGCTCGAGACAACCGGATGGACAGATATACTCAAGGAAGCCAAAGAGGCAGGTAAGATCGTTATATTGGAAGATCGCCGCATTGACGCTCCCGAAGACCTGTATGTCTCTTACATCGGTTCCGACTTCGCTGAGGAGGGTCGCAAATCCGCCGATGAGATGTGCAAGCTGCTGGAGGGCATGGAAGGCAAGAATGTTTGGGAGCTGGTTGGTAACGTAGGTTCTTCTGCAGCCAAGGATCGTGGTCAGGGTTTCCGCGAAAAAATGGATGAGTGTGGCATTGAGATCACCAGGAGCCAGACGGCCGACTGGGATATGGCTCAGGGCAAGCAAGTGACCGCGACCTGGTTGAAGGAAACACAAGATGTTCAGGGCATTTTTGCCCAGAACGACGAGATGGGTCTGGGCGCGATCGAAGCGTTGAAGGAAGCGGGCCTGACCCCGGGTGTGGATGTCAAGATCCTGTCGGTAGATGCTACGGCCGGTGCCTTCGAGTCCATGCTGGCGGGCGAGCTGAACGTGACCGTGGAATGCAACCCGCTGCTGGCTCCGCAGGTTTATGAAGCGGCGCTCAAGGCAGCCAATGGCGAAACTTTGCCAAAGTGGGTTCCTTCACTGGAAGATGTTTTCCGCGCTGACGACCCAAACCTGCAGACGATCGCGGACGGTCGCAAGTACTAGAAGCCCAGGAAGTTTCTAAGATGACTTTGCGGTTTTGAAGTTTCCTCTTGGCGGCCTTCATCAGATCAAAAAGGAGCTACACCCTCAGTCGTGCGATGCCATTACGCACGATTGAGGGTATCCGTTCCACTTGAGTGGTTGTATTTTGTTGTAGGGGAAGATACGCATGCTACTTACACGATTCCCAGTATAGACATTTCAGTAAAGAAGCACAAAAGTCGATAACGTTCCCGTTATCGTTCACGTAAACCAATATTACTTTAGCAAATTTAAGGCTTAGTATCAAAAGTCTCTACTTGACAAACGAACCAGAATTTGCTATTATGTTATCGTTCCCGATAACGATAACGAAAAACGCCGCAAATTCCCCTACTCTTCATGAATTCCAGCAGACGTCCCACGATCAAACAAGTTGCGAAGGTTGCCGGTGTCTCTACCCAGACTGTTTCCAGGGTAATTAATGAGCGGCCCGATGTTGCCCCGGAAACCCGTGAACGCATTCTGACAACGATCAGTGAATTGGGTTACCAACCCAGCGCTCTGGCACGCAGTCTGATCCAGCAGCGCAGCTATACTCTGGGAGTCGTTACCGCTGGCTTAAAGCATATCGGTCCCTCGCGTACTCTAAATGGCATTACCTCTGCGGCCGAGGAAGCCGGCTATTCTGTTCTTTTAAAGGAACTTCCCCGTTATGATGCTGAAGATGTTGTGCACATATTCCAGGCACTTCTTTCGCACCATGTGGACGGGATCATTTGGGCTGTACCTGAAGTAGGGGAAAATAGAAACTGGGCTAATCAACAAGCAGTAGACTTAAAAGTTCCAATTGTCTACCTGGCAATGGAACCAAAAAAGAATTTTTCTACCGCCTCTATCGATAATTATCTTGGTGGGCGGATGGCGATGTCTCACCTGCTTGAGCAGGGCTATCGGCACATCGGGCATATCTCAGGCCCTATGGATTGGTGGGAAGCGCGCCAGCGTGTGGCGGCCTGGAAGGATGCTTTAAACGAAGCCGGTCTTGAGGCTCGAGATGCGCATTGTGTAGATGGAAACTGGTCCCCGGCGAGTGGCGGGCTGGCAATCGAAAAGCTTTTTGATCAATATCCAGATATGGATGCTGTGTTTGTCGCCAACGACCAAATGGCCCTGGCTGTCATCCAGGCAGCATGTCAAAGAGGGTTGAATATTCCGGATGATCTCGGGGTCGTTGGATTCGACAACATCCCCGAATCTGCTTTCTTTTATCCTCCTCTTACAACCATACAGCAGGATCAACACTCAGTTGGCAAAGTAGCTGTGGAAGAAACGATCAAGATGATCGAATCAGGTTGGCAGGGATTGGCTCCCACTGAACCTACATCCATTAAGCTCGCTCCGACATTAGTTGTACGACAGAGTTCACTACGTTCAGTTAGGAAATAATACGAAGGAGGTGAGACTATCAAAGAAGTAAAAGTTTGAAA
>DASTJG010000102.1:0-4889 GCA_035716785.1 Anaerolineales bacterium | reverse complement strand
ATCCCATAATACTTTCTGGCGGTGACCATCCGGAGAGCAGAACTTGTAAGCGCGCCCATGAGCGTAGTCTGTTTCTGTCCAGCCGGTACCCAAACCTGAGGCTTCGATGCGCATCGACAATTGTTCCAGCGCTTGAGGCGAGGAGGCGCGCCAAGTCACTTCCTCCAGGCCTGCCTGTTTTGCCTCCGTGATCTTGAGTGTGTACTGATAAAAATCTTCATAGGCACGCATATATACAGATTGTCCCTCGCGATGGCTGATCTCCATGCCAAGCATGTCATGGAAGAAGGCGACCGACTCATCCGGCTTTGGAGAATACAATGCCACACTGACCAGTTGGGCAATATCTGTGTTCATTATCCTTCCTTTATATGAACGTCACCTTCAACGAAGGTTGACCCGTCAGTGAAAAGAAAAACTCGTCGCCGGCTTTCACAGGGAGCATCTTCGTGATGCCGCCGGAGATGACGATATCGCCAGGTTCGAGCGAAACTCCGAACTCAAGAAGTTTGTTCGCGAGCCAGGCTGTCGAAATGGCGGGATGTCCGAGCGCAGCAGAACCTACTCCTTCGGCAGCGAGCACGCCGTTATGATGAATGGTCATCACGAGATCGCCGAGATCTGTGTTACGCATTTGCTTGTCCCAGGGACCCAGCGTAAAGCCGCCGTAAGAAGCGTTGTCGGCGATCGTATCTACCAGTTTGATCTTCCAGTCGGCGATGCGGCTGGCAACGACTTCAATCCCCATTGCGCAGGCTTCTGTTGCATCCAGAACCTGCTCGGGCGTAATGCCCGGCTCGCGCAAGGGTTTGCCGATCAGAAACGCGATCTCGCCTTCGATACGCGGCTGCAGGAAGTCGCCGGCGGGGATGGTCACTTGTTCATTTTCTGCGGGATAAAAACTTGACTGCCACAATGTCCCATAGTCCGGCTCACTCACCCCCAACTGCTGCTGGATGGCCTTGCTGGTCAGACCAATCTTGCGCCCGACGATCTTCTCGCCGCGTTCGAGGCGCATGTTCGTCCAGCATTGCTGGATGGCATAGGCGGTCTTGACGTTCGTGATCCCGTCCGACTCGGTGATAGGCGGAATCGGCGTATTTGTCCGCCAGGCGGTATCAAGACGATTAGCAATCGATTCAATCATATTTCACCTTGCAAAATCAGGGCCACAACTGTTTTGAACCACGGAGACACTGAGCCACGGAGTTCTAAATGTTTTCTCTGTGTCTTCGTGTCTCTGTGGTTAGATGCTTTACTCTTCGCCGCTAACAAAACGTAAGTCATATGTTAAATTTGTCCGCTAAAGAACTGTGACAGGAGTTGGTTAAAACTCCTGGCATATTCAACCTGGATCCAATGGCTGCACTGTCCGTAGACATGCAATTGCACGTTGGGAAGATGCTTGAGCAAATGCAGACTCGTTTCCATTGGCACGATGTGATCGTCGCGCCCGTGGATAAGCAGAGTGGGATGGTCCATGCGGCGCAATGCCAGTTCGGAGACCACCAGGTCATCGATGGCAGTCTGGCGCGGCGCAGGGAACATAGCCCGGAACGAATTCTGGACATCGGGATTCATCGCGGCCTCAAAACGGGTCTTCGCAATGGTGTCGAGTCGATCTGCCAGGAAGGCGTCGTCATACACGAACCAGCGTATGAGATTCTTGAACGTTTGCACCGACGGGTCGTCATAGAATCCCCAGAGCCGGTCCAGTGCGGGGGTAATCTTGTGCGGCGTCCCGATCGGTCCCATGTGGACGACGCGCTCGAAGCGGTCCGGCGCGTCCATCAAAAGATGAAGCGCGATCGCGCCGCCCATCGAATTCCCGACCAGGTGAGCCTTTTCGATCTTCAGCGCGTCCAGTAGTGCCACGCACTGATCCACCCACAACCGCATCCAGCCCCGCATCGCGGAGGGACAATCCTTCGGATGATCCGTTGCGCCGAAGCCGACCAGGTCGGGCGCGAGGCAGTGGAACTGCCCATCCAGTGCGGGCAGCGCGTACTGCCAGTTCGACCAGGCCGTCACACCCGGACCCGAACCATGCAGGAAGAGGATCGCTTCCTTCTGGTCTTCGCC
Source organism: Anaerolineales bacterium (assembly GCA_035716785.1). Lineage (GTDB taxonomy): Bacteria > Chloroflexota > Anaerolineae > Anaerolineales > Villigracilaceae > Defluviilinea. Next base: position 2,807 of record DASTJG010000102.1, on the reverse strand, counting down.
GCTGACATTGATATAAGTCTCAAAAGCACCGGTCTTGATTTTCGTATTCGAGACAGTCATCATGTTTATCCTTATTGCTTTTGTTTTGCCAGATCCAGCGTCACATCCAAAATCCAATCTTCCTGGCCTGCCATGGCTTTGCGCCGTCCCAGTTCCACCAAAATTTCGAGGGGATCCACATTGTATTGCTTGCCCAGCCGCTTGGCATGCAGCAGGAAGGTGGAGTACACACCTGCATAACCGATGGCGATCGAATCGCGATCCGGGAAAGGCTGGAACGGCATGAAGGGCGCCACCACGAACTCCGCCGCGTCGAGCAAGCCGAACACATCCCACTCATGTTCGTAGCCAAGCTTGTCAAGCGTCGCGGCGATCAGTTCTGTAGCGGTGTTGCCAGCTCCTGCCCCCAGCCCTCGCAACGTGCCATCCACCTGGTCCGCGCCCGCTTCGACTGCGGCAAGCGTGTTCCCCACACCCAGCCCTAGATTGTTGTGGGCATGGAAGCCCACCTGGATCTTGAGCGCCTCTTTCAACGCCCGTACACGCGCCACCGCGCCATCTGGCAGGAGCGCGCCAGCCGAATCGACCACGTACACACAATCGGCTCCGTAACTTTCCATGAGGCAGGCCTGTTCCGCAAGGAACTCGGGCGGACGCATGTGCGACATCATCAAGAAGCCGATGGCTTCCAATCCCATTTCCTTTGCCATGCCGAAATGCTGCTGCGAGATATCTGCCTCTGTGCACTGTGTGGCTATGCGTATTACTTGAATGCCCCGCTCGACCGCTTCCTTCAATTCCTTGCGTGTACCGATGCCCGGAAGAAGAAGTGCGGCGATCCTGGTGTTGGACACCGCCTTGCGCGCCTCTTCGATCAGATCGAATTCGTTCGTGCGTGAGAAACCATATTGAATGGAAGAACCAGCCAATCCATCGCCGTGTGTGACCTCGAGAATCGGCACACCGGCTTTATCGAGGGCCTGTGCAACATTTCGCACCTGCTCGCGCGTGAACTGGTGTTTCATCGCATGGGACCCGTCCCGGAGGGTCGTATCGGTAAGTCGCGGGGCTTTCATCATCATTATCCTATTTCTACTGCTTATTTCATTAAAAAGTAAACTTTCTCTATTGTTTTGTAAGTTTAATTATGCGGCACTCTGTAAAATCTTTTGAGCAAACACTTCTCCGACTTGCCGGGCAGAGGCGGTCATGATGTCGAGATTGCCGGCATAGGGTGGCAGGAAGTCTCCGGCGCCGGTCACTTCCAGCAGCATGGCAACCAGCATCCGTTTTCCTTCCGGTGTATCACGGACTTCGAACACCGGTTCATTCTTCAGCCGGTAACCCGGCACGTAGACCTGCACGGCTTTGACCATCGCATCGACCGATTCGACAATCGCTTTGCGATCTACTTCCTCCGAAGACAAAAGGATATAGATCGTGTTGCGCATCAGGATGGGCGGGTCCGCTGGATTCAGGATGATGATGGCTTTGCCCTGCTTTGCGCCGCCAATCACCTCGAGTCCACGCGCGGTGGTAAACGTAAATTCATCGATATTCTGACGTGTGCCGGGTCCGGCGGACAGGCTGGCAATCGTACTGACCATCTCTGCATATGGCACAGGCGTGACGCGCGAGACCGCGTACACCAGCGGAATGGTTGCCTGCCCCCCGCAGGTGATCAGGTTGACGTTCTGTTCATCCAAATGCGCGCCCAGATTCACAGGGGGGATGACGTACGGTCCGCGCGCGGCCGGCGTCAGGTCGATGGCGATGCGCCCGGCTTCGCGCAGCATTTTGGCATGACGAACATGAGCATAGGCGCTGGTCGCGTCAAAAACGATGCGAATGTTCGGGTCATCCAGAATAGGCTGGATGCCCTCATGACTGGTGTTGATGCCCAGGGATCGAGCGCGCGCCAATCCCTCCGACTGCGGTTCGATGCCGGTCAGCAAGGCAAGCTCCATGTGACCCGGCTCGCGCAGGATCTTGAACATCAGATCGCTGCCGATGTTGCCTGAGCCAAGAATGGCAACCTTGACCTTGCGATGGTTCGAGTCGTTCATTTCTTCGGAACCTTCTGCAGTGCGCTGCAATATCCCAAACGTTTCGAGATCGCCCGTGCAGCGCGCATCACGGCATCGCGATACTCGGTTTGCGAACGGCGAAAACGATACGCCGGGATGGACATGCTGATGGCTGCAATGACTTTTCCCAAATGGTTGTAAATGGGAGCACTCACGCAGCACAGATCGGGCATGATCTCTTCCAGATCGTAGGCGTATTCCTGCTTGCGGATCTTGGCAAGGGTTTGCTGCAATTCTTCTTCATTTGTGATGGTGTTGGGGGTAAAGCTCGGCAGACCAGCCGTCTTGATGATGCGCCTGACTTCCTCCTCAGGAGAATATGCCAGCAGTACCTTTCCCAGGGCGGAGCAGTGCGCGTACAGGCGCGCCCCTAGCGAAGTCAGTTCGACTCGTACTGCCTGCCGCCCTTCGAGTTTATCGACATAAACTGCCTGTGTGTCATCCAAGACTGCGAGATGGATCGTCTCCTGATAGCGCGCCACCAACTCTTCCAGCACCGGGTGAGCTTCCTGGCGGAGTTCGGTGGTGGCGAGCAGGACTTCGCTCAACGTGACCAGCCGCCAGCCGAGGCGATAACGATTCCCTTCCGTTTTGCTGAGAAAACCCTGCTTGGCAAGCGATGACATCAAATCGTGCGTGCTCGACTTCGCCATCTTCAATTTCTCTGCGACCTCGCGTACACCCCATTCCGTGTGTTCACGGTCGTAGAGCGCCAGCAAC
>DASTJG010000101.1:0-12856 GCA_035716785.1 Anaerolineales bacterium | reverse complement strand
ATCCGGCGCCACTGCCCATACAGCAGCCAAAATTGTTACACCCCATGCATATCGACCCGGTCTATGCAGAGGAGACATCCCCGCACAGTTCCTGGGTCGCGGCAGTCGAGATCGCGGAGAACGACATCCTTTTGCTCGGTGCCCTGGGCCCGGACGCCCACGTTATGTTAAGCGGCAGCCAGCTGCAAGGACAGTATGAAGCGGGCGAAGGTGAATGGTTCGTCGCGCGCGGCGACGAGGTAACTGTCTTTGCCAAATATGCGGATGAACTCGGTAAACGCCTCGGGAAAAGGACAGATCGTCCCGCGCCGCACGTATGGTGCTCGTGGTACAGCCTGTACACCGCCATAGACGAAGCAACTCTGCATGGCATTTTTGATGACCTGGGCAATCTACCTTTCGATATCCTGCAGGTGGACGATGGCTGGCAGATCTCCATCGGAGACTGGGAGGCAAACACGAAGTTTCCCTCGGGCATGAACGCGCTGGCAGAGAAAATCAAATCGACGGGGCGACAGGCCGGGCTTTGGCTTGCGCCGCTGATCGCCGCGGAATCGTCTCACCTCTTCCGCGATCATCCCGATTGGTTCCTGCGTGACATCCGGGGGAAATTCGTCTCCGCAGGGTTCAACTGGGGCGAACGACTCTTTGCGCTGGATACCACCTATCCTGCTGTCCTCGAATGGCTCATCGCGCTGATGAAACAAGTCCGTGCCTGGGGATTCGATTACCTGAAACTGGACTTCCTGTACGCAGGTGCCTTGCCCGGCAAACGTCATGTGGACATGCCGCGCGAAGCCGCCTACCGGAAGGGATTGAAGATCCTGCGTGAAGCGATGGGCGCCGAGGCGTTCTTCCTGACCTGCGGGGCACCGATCCTGCCGTCGCTGGGACTGTGTGACGCGTTGCGTGTCGGACCGGACGTCTCGGGCAAATGGGAAGACCCGCGTGACGCGGTCCTGCTTTACAACCCAACCACGCCCGGCACCAGGAATGCCATCCGTACGACTGTAAATCGACTGTGGCTCCAGCCGCTTGTCATGACCGACCCAGATGTAGTCTATTTTGTGGAAAGAGAAAACTCGCTTTCGCCAGAGCAGAAGAAGCTTTTGCAGGACCTTGCAGTGATCTGCAATTTCAAAGCCACCTCCGACCTGCCGCAATGGATGACCCCCGCGCAACGCGAATCCCTGCGCGAATTTTTGAATGCCAATCCGAAGGTGCAGCGCCTGGATCGTTCGAAATTCCAGATCGATGATCGCCTTGTTGATTTCTCCGCCGCGCTGCCTCTGCCCAATCCGCCAACGGGCATGACCAAAATCCAGGCGGCGTTTGTCAGCTGGCTGGGAAGCCAATCACTGGCTTTGAAAATGCTCAAACGTATTGATGACCTGTCGTTGCAACGACGAAAGAAGGATTTGGAAAATCAAGGCAAAGGTTGATCAATCGCTTCTACTCATCTTCATCCAGGATAAATATTGTGATCTCTGGCCGGCAGTTGAAGCGAACTGCCAGTCTGAGCATTCCCACCCCGCGGTTGGTGTATTGAAGCATATTCCCGATCTTATAAAGCCCGGTGTGATATTTCTGACCCAGATAAGGCAGGATGGGAGGACCCAGGAAGGGAACCGCAACCTGCCCGCCATGTGTATGACCGGAAACCTGCAGATCAAATTTTCCTGTCGCGGCACTGGTATCCGCGTAATCCGGTTCGTGAGCCAGCAGGATTGCCACACTGTCATCCTTCAGTTGAGCAATGACATCCTCCAGACGCACATCGCCCTCCCAGACATCATCCACACCGCAGAGATGCAAGCTGTCACTGCCGCGGCTCAACGTAAACACGGCATTCGTTAAATCCGTAACGCCGCTTGACGTCAGCATTAGGCGAACAGCATCCGGGTCGATCCAATAATCATGATTGCCAAGCACCGCAAATGAAGGGATCGCTTCAGCCAGGGAGAATAAGACTCCAGTCAGATCATCGATAGCCTGCTCTATATCGACGGTAAGGCGATGTGCGAGGAGAAAATCACCGGTGATCAGCAGAACGTCAGGCTTCTCAGCCAGGAGGAGATCCGCCACATGTTGAAAGCGTTCCAGGTTCATCCAACCGCCCATATGAATATCACTGATTTGCACAACCCTCAGTCCGGAAAATGATTTGGGGAGTCGCTTCAGCTTAAGCCGCACGGTCTCGACCGAAAATAAACCAGGCTCCACCAAAGCACTATAGCCCAGTCCACCTGATGCCAGCAAAGTTGAACTAAGAAAGCCATGCCACAGGAGTTTGAGAAAATCGCGGCGGGTCAACTTTTTCCGTTCGTTCATCACTGACTGCTTTCCAGTTCAAAAACAGTGATCTCTGGCGGGCAATTGAACCGGATTGGCATGCTATCCACGCCAACACCGCGGGTTGTATATTGAAACATATTCCCGATCTTGTAAAGCCCGGTGTGGTATTTTCGACCCGTGCGAGGCAGAACCGGAGGTCCATAAAAGGGAATGACGATTTGCCCGCCATGACTATGGCCTGAAACTTGCAGATCGAACTTTCCGGTCGCTGCACTTGTATCGGCAAAGTCCGGCTCGTGAACCAGCAGGATCGCGGCGCTGTTATCCATCAATTGCGCAAGGACCTGATCCAGGCGAACGACGCCTTCCTTAATGTCATCCAGCCCGCACAGGTGCAGATGCCTGTCTTCACGCGTGAGCGTAAAAACCGCATTCGTTAGATCCATCACCCCGGACCGGCGCAGCATTTCGCGGACTGCCTGCGGATTTGTCCAGTAATCGTGGTTACCGAGCACGGCAAAGGACGGAATAGCCGCAGCCAGTGACGACAATACTTTCCCCAGATCGTCGACCCATTGCCTGGCTATGTCCGGGAAGCTGCGTCCCATGAGAAAATCCCCCGTGATTAGCAGTGCATCAGGCTCCTGGGCAGCGATTAGATCGGCCACATGTTGGAAGCGAGGCAGGTTCATCCAGCTACCCATGTGGATGTCGCTAATTTGAGCAACACGAAAACCGGAAAAGGCGCGCGGCAGTCTTGCTAATTCCAGGTGCACAGTTTCAACTTTGAACCCGTTCGGGCTCATGAAAAAGCTAAAATTCATGGATTATGGGCTGAAGATTTCATCTGTTTTCGCAGCCATGATGAAGTCGTTTTTGTGCAAACCGCCGATCTTGTGTGTCCACCAATTGACCGTCACTTTCCCCCATTCGGTGACGATCAAGGGATGATGGTCCTCCTCTTCCGCAATGGCGCCGACCTTGTTCGTGAATTCCAGCGCCTGGGCAAAGTTTTTAAATTTGAAGGACTTTTCCAGGCGCTTCATGCCATCCACTTCCCTCACCTGCCACTGCTGGACGTGAAGTAGAAGATCATCGATCTCGGCATCAGTTAACGTCGGTTCATCACCGCGGCAGGCCACACATGTTCCGGCAGCTAAATTAACCACAGCACACTTCCTTTCTAAAGTATCAGCCTAATATACGTCGAATTACCAATCAAAAGAGGTGAAAGACGGCGAAACCCAGGTTACCGATTTCGCCGACTGTCACCGATCGATCAAGATCTATTTCAAATCTTTTTATGTCAGGGCATCAACAATTTGCTGAACATCCCTGGGGCTTGAAAGATGCACACGCAGCACTTTCCTTCCCGCTTCGATCAGCGCTTCGTAATCTCCCAGCGCCTGGGCGCGGATCAACGTCCCAAAGGTCAGGCCTTCGGTGGGAATATCCATATCCACTTCGGGGTCCGCGGTGATCTGGATGAACAAAGCGTTCTTCGGTCCGCCCTTGTGGAACTGTCCCGTCGAATGCTGGAAGCGCGGACCGAAACCGGCGGTCACTGCGTTGCCCGTTTTCGCGCGGATCGCGGTGCGCATGGACTGCAAGGCATCGATCATTTCGTCATTGCGCGGCAAGTAAGCATTGATGGCAATGTAACCGCCCGGCTTGGCTTTCTTCAAGAAACTACCCAAGACGGTTTTCAACGATGCACCGCTTACGGCCGAAGGAGCAAACACCGCTACGCCATCTTTCTTCCAGGCCGGTTTGCCTTCCTTCAATTTGCCTTTCTTCTGGTAGTCGGCAATCTTCTGCTTCGTGATCTTCTTGCTGGTCTCCACGTTGGGCTGGTCAAAGGCGTTCACGCCTAAAATCGAACATGCGATCGCGGTCGCGACCTCCCAGCGATAGATCTCCGCACCGATGTCATACACATCTGGAATTGCAAATTCCACCACCGGGTGCCCGGCCTTACGCAGGGCTGTCATGGTTCCGCCAAGCTCACCTGTCTGACGCAGGTACACAAACAGGCGATCCTTGCCATATACCCTGACGTCACCGATGGGTTCCAGCGGCACCGGCAGGATGCCCTTGCCATGCTTGCCACTCGACTCAGCGACGATCTGCTCGACCCAGCCGGCAAACGCGGACAAAGGCACATCGCTCAGGATCGTCAGCTTGTCGCGGCCTTCGAGAGCGGCTGCGCCGATAACAGCGCCCAGCGCCAAACCAGGATTGCGCGCCGCCGGGACATGCTCGCCGCACTGACTCTTCATCCAGGCTGCGCGGTCGAGCAGGCGATCCAGGTCCATGCCCAGCAGCGCGGCCGGGAGCATGCCAAAGTTGGTCAACGCGGAGAACCGTCCGCCAACGGTTGGGTCGGAGGAAAAGATCTTCCGGAAACTTCGTTTGCGCGCCAGCGCTTCGAGGGATGTACCGGCATCCGTAACGGCGACAAAACGTGAACCATCCTTTTTACTCTTCTTCCAGAAGTAATCGAAGGCGGCCATCAATTCTGCGGTGCCGCCGGATTTGCTCGCAACAATATACAAACTTTGGGCGGGCGGAAAATTTTCCGCCGCCAGAGCCACCTGTTCAGGGTCGGTGGAATCCAAAATCGCCAGCGATAGGGGAGCCTCGATGTTGGCTGCGGCTTGAAGCGAACTGAATACTTCACCCGTAAGAGATGAGCCTCCCATTCCCAGGATCAAAGCACGCCCAATCTTTGCTTTGTGGATCTCATCTGCAAACGCTTTGTACTCGGGGAGCAGTTTGCGTGCTTTCTCAGGGGAGTCCAGCCAGCCCAGGCGTCTCTGGACTTCCGCCTGTCCTTCCGGATCCTTTGCCCATAGCGTGGGATCGTGCTGCCACAGGCGCGCGGGCACAGAATCCGATTCGAGCTGGGCAATCCGTTTGGAAACGGGACCCGCGATCGGTCCAAGCGAAGAGACGGCGTTCTTCCTGCGCTCATCGATTGTTTTCATCAACTGGGCGAACGCATCCATAAAGGCTTTCACGCCTTCGTCTTCCAATTCCTGGGTCACCACATCCATCGAGATACCTGCAGCTTCCAACTGCTTGAGAGCATCCCTGGACTGGTCGAGATCACGCGTAAGTGTGACTTCGGCAACACCGTGATCGCGGACCGCGTCGAGCGTGGCAGGCGGAACAGTATTGACCGTTTCTGGGCCGATCAGGTTGTTGACGTAGATCGTGTCGGGGTAGTCCGGATTCTTCGTGCTCGTGCTCGCCCACAACGGACGCTGGACGCGCGCGCCTTTGACTTTGAGATTCTCCCAACGGCGATCAACAAACTTGTTCTGAAACAGTTCGTACGCCAGTTTTGCATTCGCAATCGCAGCCTTTCCGCGCAAGGGGCTGCCTTCCGGCAGTTTGGGATCGATCTTGGTATCCACACGCGAGACAAAGAACGAAGCGACAGAGGCAATGTGCTCAACAGAATGCCCGGCCGCGAGGTGATCTTCCAGACCGCTCAAATACGCCTCCATCACCTCGGCATAACGCACAAGTGAAAAGATGAGCGTGACGTTGACATTGATGCCGACAGAAATGGCCTTACGAATGGCGGGTACGCCCGCCTTTGTGGCAGGGATTTTGACCATCAGGTTTGGGCGGCGGACACGCGCCCACAGCTGCTCCACCTGAGCGATGGTCGCTTCCGTGTCATTCGCCAGATTGGGGCTGACCTCGATGCTCACATACCCATCGCCGCCGTTGGTCTCTTCATACAAGGGATGGAACAAATCACACGCCGCGCGAATATCCTCAATCGCAAGCTGCCAGAAGATCTTCTCCGGGTCCCAGCCCGCCCAGGCAAGCGGCAGGAGCGCCGAGTCATAATCATTCGATTTTGCAATGGCGTTGTTGAAGATCGTTGGGTTGGACGTCATCCCGCGGATATCGCCGCGCTGGATCATGGCAGCAAATTCACCGTTTTCCAACAATTTCCGCTGGATGTTGTCATACCAGAGGGATTGCCCAAGTTGTGTAAGTTTTTCGATCGCGTTCATAATTCCTCAGAGGGTGTTTCAGATTTTAACCACAGTGAATGCGGACCCCGGCACCGAACCATGATTTGCTAAGCAAATCAGGCGATGTGCGCCCGGGGCAGGTGTAAAAGGGAATGGGCGCTCATCTGTGGTGGATTTCAATTTCGGAAATATATATTGCAAGGATGTACTTATCCCGTTTTTTCCAATTTCCTGATCTTTTCGACGCGCCTTGCAAGTCTCTCCCCACCCGACTCATCTCCAATGTAATGCGCTGACAAAAAGGCCTTGATCAGTTCGACAGCGAGCGCAGGACCGATTACGCGCGCGCCAAAACACAACACGTTCATGTCGTCGTGAGCGACGCCTTGCGCGGCAGAATATGTGTCGTGACAAAGTCCTGCAAAAACACCTTTTAGTTTGTTCGCGGCAATGCAGGCGCCCACACCCGAACCGCAGACCAGGATGCCGCGCTCGGCCTCGCCGCGTTGAACGGCTCGTCCAACCTTTTCGCTGTAATCCGGGAAGTCCACAGCTTCCGCGCTGTTTGTTCCCATGTCGATGGGCTCATGTCCCGCATCACGGATTGTGTCGAGCACAGTTTGCTTCAGCGGAAAACCAGCATGGTCAAATCCAACTGCAATTTTCATGACTACTCCGCGTAGTAACGACTTAAGTCGTTACTACAGTAACTCTTTCGCTTTCGCGATCACGTTCTCAACCGTAAGCCCAAATTTCTCGAAGATGACCTTGTACGGAGCGGATGCGCCGTAGTGATCGAGACCGATCACGGACCTGGCGTAGCGTTCCCAGCCGAGCGTTGCTCCCGCCTCGACGGCGAGCCGCGCCGTGACGTTCTTCGGCAGCACCGACTCACGATAGGCTTCGTCCTGCCCCTCGAACAGATCCCAGCTCGGGAAGGACACAACGCGCACTGCAGTTCCTTCGGCAAATAATTTTTCTGCGGCGCCGTAGATCAGGCTCACTTCTGAGCCGGATGCCATCAGGATCAGTCGTGGATTCTCACCAAAGTCCTTCAACACATACGCGCCCTTGCGCAACAAACCGCGGTTCGTGCCTTCCAGCGTCGGGACATTTTGGCGTGTGAGAGCCAGGGCGGTTGGGCGCTTCTTCGAGGTGATGGCAACTTTCCATGCTTCGACGACCTCGTTCGCGTCCGCCGGGCGGATGACAGTTAGGCCGGGGGTCGCGCGCAGAGCCGCCAGATGTTCGATCGGCTGGTGTGTGGGTCCGTCTTCACCCAACCCAACACTATCATGGGTAAACACAAAAGTGGTTGGGATGCCAGAGATCGCCGCGATGCGGATGGCCGGCTTCATGTAATCGGAAAAGACCATGAAGGTCCCGCCATAGGCAATCAGCCCACCGAAGAGATTGATACCGTTCAGGGCCGCGCCCATGCCATGCTCGCGCACACCAAAGCGGATGTAACGCCCAGCCGGATTGTCTTTTTGGAAATCTCCGGCCTGCTCGAACAATGTGTTGTTCGAAGGGGTCAGATCTGCAGAGCCGCCGATCAGCTCGGGAAGCTTGACAGCCAGCGCATTCAACGTCTTCCCCGAAGAAACGCGCGTCGCCATCCCTTTGGCATCTACAGGGAAGGTTGGCAGGTCAGCATCCCAGCCTGCGGGCAGTTCGCGATTCAAGCGTCGCTGCAGTTCCACACCCAGAGCGGGATGGATCTTCTTGTACGCGTCGAAACGCATGTTCCAGTCGATCTCGCGCTCGCGTCCGCGCTCCACAGCCTCGCGGTAGAACTCCAGCACATCGCCGGGAATCATGAAACGCGGCTCAAGCGGCCAACCCAAATTTTGCTTGGCCGCATTCAATTCTTCGTCGCCCAGCGGCTCGCCGTGCGCCTTTGAGGTGCCTTGCTTCTTCGGCGCACCAAACCCGATCGTCGTGCGGACCGCGATCAGCGAGGGTCGCTGGTCGGCTTTGGCGGCCTTGATCGCGGCATCGATCGCTTCTACATCGTTCCCATCCGGGACAGTTTGCACGTGCCACCCATAGGCTTCAAAACGTTTACAGCGATCTTCGGTGAAAGACAGGTCCGTGGAGCCATCGATCGAAATGTGATTGTCATCGTAGAGATAAATGATGCGGCCGAGCTGCAAATGCCCTGCCAGTGAAGCAGCCTCGCTGGCAACACCTTCCATCAAGTCGCCATCGGTAACAATTCCATAAATGTACGATTGAATGAGTTCATGTCCGGGCTTATTGAACTCCGCAGCGAGATGGGCCGCGGCAATCGCCATTCCCACACCCTGAGCAAATCCCTGTCCAAGCGGACCGGTAGTCACTTCGACACCGGGAGTCAATCCATACTCCGGATGTCCCGGCGTCCTGCTCTCGAACTGGCGGAAGTTCCTGATTTCTTCGAGCGAGAGATCGTATCCTGTCAGATGCAGCAGGGAATAGAGCAGCATGGAGCCATGCCCACCGGAAAGAATGAAGCGGTCGCGTCCTGCCCACCTGGGGTTGCGCGGGTTGTGGCGCAGGTGCCGCGTCCACAATGTGAACGCCATCGCTGCCCCACCCATCGGAAGCCCCGGATGACCGGAGTTCGCCTGCTGAACTGCATCCGCGGCAAGAAAGCGGATGGTATTGATTGCACGAGCTTGAAGATCATTTGTTGTCATGATGAGTTCCTGAGAAAGAGATTATCCTCCATTTTACCAAACGAAAGGCAAATGTAACCGTTTCATAGCTATGGAATATTCCCGTTTGCAGATAAAGCTCATCAAAAATCTTTTAATGATTTCGTCCATCATCCTGTCACTTCCCAAAGGAGCATTTCATGCCAGCACGATTTGCTTGCTTCGCACTGTTCTGTTACCGAAAATACCGGGGACGTTCTGCTGCCGGAGAGTCGGCTTCAGGGAGGAAACGTCGGTTCAACGGTTGCAGTTCGCGGTGGAGAAAACTCGCGTTGACGACCGCAGGGAGGGTCGAAGCGAAAAGGCTGACCCCTGGAGGCAGGTGTCATCGCCTATACAGATTTTCACTTGAGGGAAAGCTTTATTCTGACACTGGCAGGACAAACTCACCCTTCGCCACAATCTGCCCCGGGGAATTAGCCGCCATCCACGCGACGTACGCTGCGGCCAGAGCATCCAGTTCCTTCGAAGAGTAGACATCATCAAGCGGCAGAATTCCCTGCATCAGCCTGTAACGCGTGATCTCTTCAAAAATTTCCACCGGGTCACGGATCTGGAGTCCCTGCTCAAACAGGATCGCGCTCCGCTGCAGACGTCCTTCCAGTGTTCGGCGAGGCAAAGGGTTTTGCCCGATCAGGGCGCGGAAGCAATCCTGGGCGTTCGTCTCGAGCCACTGTTTCGTATCCCCTTTCCTGGAACGAGGCTTGAAACCTGACTGGCCAATTTTCTTTTTGAACTCTGTATACAGTTCCTGTTCGTGCTGGAGGGAATGCAGATTGACGCAAAGCCAGATGTTCGGATATTCCTTCAAGCACGCGAGAGCTTCGGCAATCCCCCAATTTTTCACAGGCCGGACATTCAAGTCGTTATCCAACGCGGCAAAAATGACCGGCTTGCGCCCGGAAGCAAGTTCTACTCCGGCAAAGATGATATGATCGGAGGGCATCGTAAAACTCCTCTCGTAGAAACGTTCAATACTAGTGTAGCTGAAATGAGACCGTAATGCAACAGACTCAACGCCGAATCATTTATTTCTTCATTCTGGCTCTGGGGTTCGTCTGGATATTCGTCAGCGCGGATCGATCTGGGGTTTCCACATCCGGGAAGGTTCCTGCACCCCAACAGGGCTTCCTGGCACCCGATTTTGAGTTGCAAACACTGTCCGGGGAAACCATAAAACTTTCTGACCTGCGCGGACAGGCGGTGCTGGTCAACCTGTGGGCGACCTGGTGCCCGCCCTGTCGCGCCGAGATGCAGTCGATCGAAAAGGTTTATCAGGAATACAAGGAGGCAGGCTTCACCGTCCTGGCTGTCAACATGACGAACCAGGATACTTTTTCGGCAATCCAGCCTTTTGTCAAGGAACAGGGGCTTACTTTTCCTATCCTTCTGGATGAAAACGGCAAAGCAGCAAACGCCTACCAGATGCAGTCGCTCCCATCCTCCTTCTTCATCCGGCGGGATGGCATCATCAACGAGGTCGTGATCGGCGGACCGATGTCTGAGGCGCTGCTGCGCACGAGGATTGAAGATATTTTGAGATGATCGCTCTCTTCCGTTCCCTCTTCGCCCCACCTCGTCATCTGATTTTGCTCGTTGCCGCGCTGTGGATCGGTCTGGCGCTCGCCGAGAAACGCTCCGAACGGCATAACATCTCCAAAGAGGCGCTCAACAACATCATCTACTACAGCCTCTTCGGCTACATCCTTGGTGGACGCCTGCTTCACGCGCTCTCGAATCTTTCTGCATTTGTGCAAAGCCCGCTCAGTCTCTTTTCGCTCAACCTCGATCTGTTCGATCCGCTGGCCGGGCTGGGGACTGCTTTCCTTGTCGGACTCGTTTACGGGTCCCGGCAAAAGCTTCCGCTCTGGTCCACACTCGACGCGCTGACGCCGCTTTTCGCAGCGATTGCCATTGGGCTATCGCTTTCTCATCTCGCGGCGGGCACAGCCTTCGGAAGCCCGACAGATTTGCCATGGGGAATAGACTTGTGGAACGCGACACGACACCCAAGCCAGATCTACGAGTTGATCGCCTCGCTCCTGATCTTCGGCTGGATCTGGTTACGAAACGCGGATGCCCGCCCGGGCATTCTCTTCCTCACCTTCGCCGCGCTGATGGCCGGCGCGCGTCTCTTCCTCGAAGCCTTCCGTGGAGATAGCATGTTGATCTTCGGAGGGTTACGCCTTGCACAGGTCATCGCGTGGGCTATGCTTGCCCTTGCGCTGTTCGCGAGCGAGTCGCGTTGCAGAGCGGTAAAAGCCGATTAAACAAAATCCACATCTTTTCGGGAGAGGTGGATTTTTTAACCTGACCAGTACTAATTCCGAAGCGCAATCGGTTTCAAATAGGAATCGAGCAGTGCATCCATCTGCTCGAACGACTCGCAGACGAAGAACATCGGGTTGAAGGCATAAACGGTCTTGGGGATGCGCGCGATCGTTTCCACATCGAATGGTGCCAGGATCACCTCGCCTCCAAAGTATCCTTCGCGATCGATCCCCAGCGTTTCGTAAAGCGAATGGACAACGTTCCAGCCCTGGTCCTGCGAGGACATTTGTCCCCGCCGGTGCAATTCATTGACGCCGTCGATGATGCCGTGAACGTCGTGCTTGTGAGCAAGGAATTGCTCGCTGAGCTGTTCGAACACATTGCCCGTGTAGTCGATCACGGTATCGCGCGAAAGTCGGTAAAACTCCATGACGGTATTTGCCAGCTCGGCGCGCCCGGAAATGATCCCTGCCCCGAAGACCTTGAAACGATTATCCTGGATCACCAGCCCAAACTCTGTGCTGTACCAGGCCAGGCGCTTGATCACTTCCTTCTCATCAGGTGTCGCCTTCCTGTATGCTGGAGCGAATTTATCTTCGATACGCGCGTAGAATTCCAGGGTCAAATAGGGCAGGTGCCCAAAGATGTCATGGAACATATCCGGCTCAGGTGTGAATTCCATCTGGTCGCGCGTGCGCAGGTAATCGGTGATCAGGAAAATGCGCTGCGCAAATTTTTTGTACCAGTCATCCGCGAGCGTGTAACGGACAACCGTACGCTCGATGCGCCAGCCTGTGCGAGGGGTAATGTGATCGTTGAGGTGTGCAACGGTAGGGATATGCCGTGGGTCAGGTTCCAGCAGCGCCAGTCCATCCTTCCACTCCTGGCAAAGGTGTTCCAGCAGGTACGGCTGGTGAACGCCCCTGAACAGGTCCGCCCAAATGGCATGTTGTTCAGTGGAGAAATCGATCTCCTGGTTTTCAGCAGAATATTCGCGCTCCAGATCATTGTGCTGCTCGGCAATATCGCCCGTATAAATCGGCGGATTTTGATTTGTGCTCATAAACTAACCCTTTCCCAAAAACAGTAACTGAAGAACCCAGACATGGATCATATCCGCGATGGTACAAAGGATATTATCACTACCAAAAACGCAAGTCAAGAATGTGATAAATAATACCCACAAACCTCGTATTGTTCCATCCGACAATGGGGTGATACAATCTTAAGCGGATGAACGGGTCGCTGGACGGAAAAACTATTTTGATCACCGGCGGAGCACGGCGGGTTGGGAAGATCTTCGCGCTGGCGTGTGCCCGCGCGGGCGCAAATATTGTGATCCATCATGGGCATTCGGATGAGGATGCAGAAAAGACCCGCCAGGAAATCATTGCATTGGGACGCCGCGCCTGGGCTTTTGATGCGGATTTTAGCGTCTCTTCCCAAGCCGAGAGCTTGATCCCGCGCATCAACGAATCCACGCCTCTGCATGGTCTCGTTAACAGCGCGGCGATCTTTGAGTCACTTTCTCTGGAAAACACATCAATTGAAGCCTGGGAAAAGCACTTCGCGATCAACCTGACCGCGCCGTTCCTG
>DASTJG010000100.1:0-19472 GCA_035716785.1 Anaerolineales bacterium | reverse complement strand
AACCGGCAGTAATGATCAATGAACGGACCGCGTATTGTTGTCTCATGATTACCGCGCGCCTCCGAGCCTGATCTGTTCATCGAACCATTCCAGCAGGGACTGTGTATACTCGGCCGGTTGTACTTCCACATGTGGCATCGTATCTTCCGCTGCTAATAAAATATCCGGTTCAGGCTTGAAAAAACCGGGGACCGCCACATAGTCCAGTTCGCCAGGCTGAACAGGCCGGTATCCCAGCTCAATCGCGCGTTGTCGCATCACCGCGGTGGAGGTCAGGTCTGCAAGCTGTGTTTCCAGGTCAGCGTTCTCGCGCTGAATGGTTGTAATCTCAGAGCGCAGTTCCTGGATCCGGCGTCCGGCGACCGCGGCGCGCGCGGTCACATCGAGGTAGAGTGCCGCGATCATAGCCCCGCCGATCACGACCAGCAGGAACGCGCCGATCCACTGGCGTTGAACCCGCCAGGGAGCCTGCTTATACGCATGAATAATTTGAGTAGCCTGTCCTTGCATAACGACCTTTTTATTTGGGCGATGGTCGATTTTTCGTAGGGGACGGCAGCTGCCGTCCTCTGCTACAGTTTTTCAATAATGCGAAGTTTCGCACTCCTTGCCCTCGGATTATTTTCGACTTCAGCCTCCGAAGGCGTAATTGGTTTTCGATTGATCTCTTTCAGCGTTGCCTTGCGTTCCACCTCGTAAATCCGTTCGTAAGGTGGGTTGACCAGGTCCTTGCTTTGTTCGCGGAAGAAGCCCTTGACAATGCGATCCTCCAGCGAGTGGAACGAAATCACTGCGAGCCTGCCTCCGACCTTTAGGGCCGACAGCGCCTGGGGAAGCACTTCCTCAATCGACGCCAGTTCCTCATTAACCGCGATCCGCAGTGCCTGAAAGGTCCTTGTCGCCGGATGAACGCGATCTCCTCTGCGGGGAGAAACCGCTTCGATCACGGCGACCAGCTCGCGGGTGGTGTGGAGCGGTCTCGCTTTGACAATGGCTCGGGCAATCTTGCGAGCGTCGCGCTCTTCGCCGTACTGGTAGATCAAGTCGGCCAGTTCCCGTTCTGAGTACTTGTTCACCAGGTCGGCAGCGGTCTGCACCATGTGAGGTCCGAAGCGCATGTCGAGGGGAGCATCGTGCAGAAAGGAGAAGCCTCGCTCGGGCGTATCGAACTGTATCGAGGAAGCGCCAAGGTCGAGCACGATCCCGTCCACTGCATCCCATTGAAGCTGCGCCAGTTGCATGGAGAGGGAGGTGTAGGAGGCTTGCGCCAGATGGATGCGTCCCTCGTAAGGAGCCAAGGTCTTGCGAGCGAGCGCGAGCGCCTGCGGGTCTACATCAAGACCCAGCAGTTGCCCATCTGGCGCAGATGCCTCCAAAATGCCGCGAGCGTGTCCGCCCGCGCCTAATGTCCCGTCCACGTAGCGTCCCCCGCGCCTGGGTTGCAACGCGTGTATAATCTCTTTGTAAAGTACAGGTCGATGCGGCACGTTCATAATGTGTAGGGGCGGGGTTGTCCCGCCCAATGGGCGAGACGCTTCGCAGCCTCGCCTCTACAATGGTTGTTTCGAAAGATCGAGCGTGGCGAAACGCTGGTTGTTCGTTTCCACATCCTGCAGCTGATCCATTTGCTCGTTCCAGGCAGCAGGAGTCCAGACTTCGAAGTATTCGCCCTGCCCGGCGACGATCGCTTCCCCGTTGAGTTCGACCACCTGGCGCAGGTTCTGCGGAACCAGAATACGCCCGACTTTATCGACTTCAACAGGATATGCATTTGAAAGGATGAGGCGGCGGAGGAGACGTGCAGTTGGGTCAGCCAGGTTCATGGCATTGATGCGATCATAAACCTGTTTGAAATAGACTTCCGTCATCACCATCAGACATTTGTCAAAGCCTTGCGTGATGAATGCGCCGGCAGCCAGCAGTTCTCGATAGCGCGCCGGGATCATCAGGCGGCCCTTTTCATCGAGATTATGCTGGAACTGACCCAAGAACATTTGTGCTATAATTCCTTTTTAACAGGTGAACGCCGGCGCAACCGGCGTCCTACCACTTTCTACCACTTTTTCCCACATTATACGACTTTCGACCAAAAAAGCAAGTGGTTTTGTCGTATTTCCCCACTCCCTCTTCCGTACTAATTCTATGACCAATCCTATCCTATTTAACTTTTTGGAATCATCGCGTTGGCAGGATTATGCTTTGCTCGATAGCGGCGATGGATTGAAACTCGAACGCTTTGGCAACTATGTTTTTGTTCGCCCCGAGTCGCAAGCTATGTGGAAGCGTTCCCTGAATAGTGAATGGAAGCAGGCCCACGCGGTCTTTCACCCAACCGGTGAAGAAAGCGGCGGGCATTGGGATTTCAAGAAGAAGGTAGATGAACAGTGGAATCTTCATTATCCGCTCCCCCGCTTCGACTACGATCACTCCGTTCCCTCCGCTCAGCACGAAGATATGTTGACGTTCAAAGTGATGACGACTCCCGGCAGGCATCTCGGTGTCTTCCCTGAAGTCGCCGCGCATTGGGATTGGTTTAGTGAGTTGATCGCCCAATCGAAGAGGGAAATCAATGTTTTGAATTTGTTTGGATACACGGGGCTGGCAACTCTTGCCGCGGCTGCGGCTGGCGCCAAAGTGACTCATGTGGACGCCTCGAAAAAATCCGTGGGCTGGGCGCGTGACAACCAGACCTTATCCAATCTGACAGACAAACCCATCCGCTGGATCGTGGACGACGCCTTGAAGTTCGTCCAACGCGAAGCACGCCGCGGCGTCAAATACGATGGCATCATTCTCGATCCTCCCAAGTTCGGGCGCGGACCCAAAGGCGAAGTCTGGGAAGTGTACAAGTCTTTACCTGATTTATTGTCTGCCTGCCGGGAATGCCTGAGCGAAAATCCCCTGTTCGTGGTGACCACGATCTATGCCGTGCGCGCCTCCGCCGTCCATGTGGCGCAGGCGATGGAAGATATGATGAATGGATTTGCGGGAAAGATCGAAATGGGAGAATTGGTCACGCGCGAGCAAAGTGCAGGAAGGTTACTTTCGCAGGCAGTTTATGCGAGATGGGAAAGAAAGTAGGGACACGGTATTCGCGCTGAGCGGAGTGGTGCTAAAGCGCCACGAAGTCGAAGCGCTGTGCCCCTACGCCTTCTTTTTCTTCTTGTGTTTCGACATCAGGATATCCTCTAATTCCCTTAACCACTCCAGCGACTGTTCCCAGCGCTTGCGCGGGTAGACGGCAAACAGCTTATCGGGCCGGTCCCATTTCGGTCCGGGCGGACCCGATTCATCTTTCATTAAACTTTTGACTCCCCACAAACCCTTATAGCCCACCCAATCCGGCTCAGGGGATAAGAGAACCTGCTTCCATTCGCGCGCGCGGGGATGTACCACTTTGCGGTTAGACATGACACGTTTCAAATAACTGCTCGATCTGCCTACCTTTTCACTCTTCGGATTTCCTTCATAGCCGATACGGAGTCCGTCACCAGTTGCGATTTCCATCGGCAGGCTGACCATATAATGGTCGCGCTCATCGCGCAGCTTCTCAAATGTTTCTTCCGTTAATGCCGTGGCCGGATGGGCGGTCAACTCGTGTAACGCGATCTGGCGTTCTTTTTCGCTGGGATTGAAGAGCATAAACAGAAAATGGATCAGACCGTCTGCCCAGTAAATGAAGCGTTGAAAAAGTCCTTCCTGGAACAGGCTGGCAGAACGGATCACCTCCGGGCGGCTGTAATTAGCATGGGAGCCAAGGGCCACATAGACCAGCGGATGGGTTGTCTCGTCCCCAATCTTGTCTTTCACACATTGCACATCCTTCCACAGTTCCATCGCGCCGGTACCATGCTGCGAAAGTAACAATGAGTAAGGCTCATCATTTTTCAAGTAGACCGCGACCATCTCCCAATCCCCTTCATGGTGATTGATCCCGTTGGCGGCGAGCCGCCAGTCATTAAACGCGTAGAAGAAATGGTATTGCAGACTTTTCCAATCGTTGCCTTCCACATCCTGCCAGCGTGCAACACGACCGTAGTAAACAGGTTCCGGTTGCTTTTCGAGGATTTCCGCATACTGGTAAAACGATTTCCGGGCAACCGTTTCGGTGGCACGCGAAAGCATATCCATGATCACACCCGGCGCTTCCGGGATGATATGATCAAAGATAAACTTCATTGTTCGCGCAGAAAGATAGAAGAGCACGAACAAATAAAGGGGCAGCAATACCAGATATTCGATCTGTACGCTGAGGAAGGAGTGAGGGGTGAGAAAAAACAGGATGGGTGCCGCTTCGAGGATAAAGAAGAAAAGCGCGGCCAGCGCGGCGGGGAAAAACCGCAAACGGATGGGCGAGGCCTGGATAAAGATAATGAACGCGGCGATCAACGCCAGAAGCGCTGCAACCTCGACGCCCCGCCCGCCCGAGATAAACCAGCCCGCGCCAATGGTCAGGGCCGAGGAGATCCCCCACCACACCCAGACATCCGAATCGATCAACGGGTCATTGACAAAGCGCAAAAAGTATTCGCTGCTTTCCAGTTTTCCAAGGCGTATTGGCAGCGGCGCGTTTGCATGCAGCAATAATTCCACCATTCCTTGTGGTCCGCTGGGGAAGATCGTACATTTTTCGAGATAAGGCTCAACCGCCATGGGGAAGAACCGTTCGCTCTTGGCAAAGCGCAGAACCGGTTCGTACTTTTTAAGCAGTTCTGAATCGTTCATCGATAAATTATAAAAGAAATGGGCGGACTGCACTTTGTGCGTCTCCGCCCATCGACTATTGAAAGTATTGTAGTGCCATTCGCAGGCGTTCTTCCGTATCTTCCGGCGCGTCCCTGGGCAGGGATTGGATGGCAGATTGCGCCTCCACCACGGAATAGCCAAGGGCGGTCAGCGCAGCCAGGACTTCGCTGTCTCGATCCGTCATGGCAGCGACGGTTGCCAGCGTGTCCATGGGTTTGAGTTTGTCCTTCAAGTGGATAGCCATCTTCTGAGCAGTCTTCTTGCCGATGCCAGGAACGCGATTCAATATTTCTACTTCATCGGCAAAGACCGCGCGCTGGACAGCGTCCAGTGTCAGCGTGGACAACACCGACAGTGCGGCCTTGGGTCCCACACCATCCACGCCCAGGAGGATATTGAATAGTTCACGCTCGGATTGAGATTCGAAGCCATAAAGGATCAACGCGTCATCCCGCACGACAAGATGAGTATAAAGCAATATGACTTCACCTGCCTTCATCCGTCCACGCAGGGGTGCCGGGACAAAGACGCGCAGTCCCACACCGCCCACTTCGAGAACGAGGGCATTTTCTTCGACCTGTGCAATTTCACCACGGAGAGTTGCGATCATAATTTGAATTATACAAGAGGCATCAGTTTTGCGGGATCGAAGTTAAGGCCTTCGATAATAATGGCTGTCATGCCTGTTTCAGTTCCAGATTCATGCCATTCCCCTTTTTTCCAATAAACGGCTTGTCCTGCCTTAATTGATATTTTATCAGGAGCTTCACCTCTTACCCATCCTTCTCCCTGTACGACCAAAAACAGTTGAGGAATGGTTGCCTGATGATAACCGATCGACCCATTTGCATTGAGGTAGGCACAATTAACAAAAGCATCATCAAACAGGTGAACGACTTTGGAAATGATAAAACCTGAACTTTTGTAATGATCAATACTTCTACCAACTTCAGAGCCAAACCGAAATATCTTCATTCCACATCATATCGTCTTGTACTCAGATGCGTGATCGCGATGGCCAACGCGTCCGCGGCATCGTCGGGCTTGGGAATACTATCCAAAGCAAGTAAGGCGCGTACCATTTCCTGCACCTGTCTCTTCTGGGCGCTGCCGTAACCGGCAACTGCCTGCTTGATTTCATTCGGTGTGTACTCGAACGCAGCGATGCCCGCTTGTTCCAAACACAGCATGACCACACCACGCGCCTGTCCAACTGCCAAAGCAGTCGTCACATTTCGTGAGAAGAACAATTTTTCCACAGCGGCAACTTCGGGATGATGTTCATTGATGAGTGCGCGCAGCTGGTCGTATAGCATCACCAGCCGCGCCGGGGCTGTCGCATCCTTGGGGGTCAGGATCACGCCATAGTTAACGGCGACCAGGCCTCCATCCGGTGCGAGGCGCACGAGTCCGTAGCCTGTGGTGGCAGTACCTGGGTCGATGCCTAATGCAAGGGTCATTTAAATAAATGCAGGGGCGATGTAAGGGCGAAGCAAGCTTCGCCCTTACATCGCCCCTACACAATTATGCTTCGAGGGCAGCCAGAGCTTCGTCCGAAACCTTCAGGTTGGAATAGACGTTCTGCACATCATCCAGATCTTCAATCGTCTCAAGTGCTTTGAGCACCTGGACGGTATGTTCTGGATCAAGTTCTACTTCCTGCTTGGGGCTCATACGCAAGCCCGCCTCTTCCGGTTGGACTTTCGCCTTGTGCAAAAGTGTGGCAATTTCCTTGAACGATTCCACCGGGCCGGTGATCTCGATATTTCCATCTTCTTCCACGACATCGTTCGCGCCGGCTTCGATGCCAAGCTCGAACGCTTTGTCGAAGTTCAGCGCGCTGGACGGGAATAAAAAGTAAGCGATCCGGTCAAATTGCCAGCCGACCGCGCCAGGTTCCGCCAGGTTGCCACCAGCCTTTGTAAAGGCATGGCGCAGGTCAGAAACAGTGCGATTACGGTTATCCGTGACCGTTTCGACCATCACTGCCACCCCGTGCGGGGCATAGCCTTCGTATGTGATCTGCTCAAATACGACCCCATCCTTATCTTCACCAGCACCGCGTTTGATGGCGCGCTCGATGTTGTCTTTCGGCATGTTCTCCGCACGGGCTTTGTCCACGGCGAGGCGCAATCGGAAATTCGAATCAATATCACTGCCCCCCTCACGCGCAGCCATCACGATTTCACGCGTAAGGCGGGTAAAGATGGCGCCGCGCTTGGCATCGGCTGCGCCCTTTTTACGTTTAATGGTTGACCATTTGGAATGACCTGACATGTCGTTCTCCTTCAATAAAACCACTTTTTGTGGGAATTTATGTAGTAAGTGGAAAAATTATACCATTCGCGTCATCTAACAAAGAACCCGGCTCCCATTGTCCTTGGACCGGCATGAACGACAATGGCGGGAGGCAGTTCGTAAATGGGAACTTCCGACACAGACACTTTGGACTTCAATTCCTCGGCGAGGGCCTGTGCTTCCTTCTCCGCCTCCACCTGGATCACGCACAAATGAGCGTCCTCTCCGCCCGGGCAGGATTCCATTACCACTTCCACGAGACGCGCCAGCGCCCGCTTTTTCGTGCGCTGCTGTTCGAAGGCTTCGACCTGCCCCTCCCTGACCTGCAGGATCGGCTTGATCTCCAGCAATTCTGCCAGCAGCTTCTTCGCCCCGCCAATGCGACCGCCCTTGGCGAGATATTCAAGTGTGTCAACCACAAAGTACAGCCGCCCGCGCGGGATCATGTCATTCAGTCTGGTAACGATCTCGGCGGCAGACTTTCCTGCCTTCGCCATATCATCTGCGAGCAACACCAGCGACCCGAGGTTACAGGAGATCGTTTGCGTGTCCACAATATGGATATCCACGCCGGGAAAATTCTGCGCGGCGATCTCCGCCGAACGGACTGTCCCGCTGGCTTTGCTCGTTGGCGCGACGACAATGACACTCTCCCCTCTCTTCCCCGCTTCCTCAAAAATGGGGAAATAGAGAGAAGGTTCCGGCGCGGCGGTCTTGGGTAGAGCAGGAGATGCCTTAAGTTTGCTTAGGAACGCAGCGGTATCCAAATCCTTGTCATCGTGATAAGACTCGTCTCCAAAGGTAACAATTTGTGGAATCAGAGGAATGCAGCGTTCTGCAAGCAGTTTGCGGGGCAATCCGCAGGTGGTATCGGCTACGATGATCGTCATGATAATTTCTCCTATCCCGATTCTAGCCTGTCCCTGCTCATAATTTAACTGCCAAATGAACTCAAAATTTTGTTACAAAGCGCGCTGGTATGTGCGGTGCATCTTATAAAAATCGATCCCGAAGTTTTCCATATCGCGCTGCATGTTTTCATTATCCACGCCGACCTGCACAATCTCAGCATGCCGGTAACGCGGATTCTCAGTCACAGACTTGAACATCTCGCTGTAGAGGATCGCTGTGCCTCCTGAGCCGCGGTACTCCGGCAGCAAAGCCGCCCCATTGATGTTGATCCGGTCGGTGCGGCGGAGTTCGAGGAGGAGGGTTAACCAGCCAAACGGGAAAAGCCGCCCGCGTGTTTTCTGCAAGCCGCGCGAGACATCCGGATAGGCCAACAAAAAACCAACGGCCCTGTCATCCTTCATTACCAATTTGACAAGCTTCGGGTCCGCCAGCCAGAGTAGCTGGTTCGCGATCGTATCCATCTCTTCATTTGTGAACGGGACCGCGCCTTCCGTTCCACCCAGGGAATGGTTGTAAAGCGCCTTGAAACGAGGGATCAGCCTGCGCAAATCACTGCGCGTATTACAGCGCAGAACATGCAGCCCGCGACGCTGGGCGAGACGTTCCGCCAAGTGGTGCACACGCTCCGGGAATCGGATATCCGGGCCCAGATATCCGGAAAGGATATCTTCCAGTTTGACAAAGCCCTGTGCTTCGACGAGGTCAAAATAGTAGGCAGGGTTGTAAGGCAAGCCAAAAGCGGGAAGATGCTCGAAGCCTTTCACCAGCAAGCCGAATCCATCCAACAGAGTAAAGCCCTGGGGACCGACGATCCGGTCCAGGCCACGCCCACGCGCCCAGGCAAAAGCCGCGTCGAATAACGCGGTTGCAGCGTCTTTATTGTTTTCACATTCGAATAAATAGAAGAAGGCAGTCTTCGTCTGGTGGAAGTCGTTGTAGCGGCGATTGTCCAGCACGGCGAGGCGACCAATCGGTCGTGTCCCATCGTAAGCAAGAAAAAATTCAGCCTGGGAATGTTCATAAAACGGGAACCGCTTTGGGTTGAGTTGGAGGCGTTCATCCATTTGGAGACGCGGCACCCATTGTGGGATGTCCCTGTAAATGGAAAAGGGCAGGCGGAGGAAATCATCCACGTGCTTTCTATTGTTGAGGTCGAGTTGGAGAATGTGCATAGAAACTGTAGGGGCAGGGTAACCCTGCCCTTACTTACATGGATTTTGCGCGCTCGGCCATCTGTGCCCGCAAATGTTGCGTATCGTGATCGATCGTGAAGAGCGCACCAAGATAAAAGATGAAACATAGCCCCCAGGCGACAGTGCAAATCAAAATGATGGCTGTTTGCAGGCTGAAAGCGTCCGCGATCACGCCGGTAATAATGGGAGCAAACGCCGCGCCTCCATTCTCGACGAAATATTCTGTAGCCTGGGCCGTCGAGCGGACCTCCGGCACCATCACATCGTAAACCGTCGCAATGACGTTTGCAGACGAAAGCGGCATGAAGATCGCCGTGAGGCACATAAAGATGAAGAATTGGGTCTTTGCTGCAACAGGCGTAGTGATTGCCAGATAAAGGAAGATCGCGCCGAGCAAAACCCCTGCACTGGAAACGATGATCCGCCCCTTGTTGGTGCGTTTGAAGAACACGTCGCCCAGCCAGCCCCCCAGGAAATGACCGGCAGCAAGGACCAAAACGACAGGCGCCATCGTGAAGAGGATGCTGTTCGAGTCGTAACCACGTTCTTTTTCCAGATAGGCGAAAAAGAAATAGGTGATGACATTCCACGGAAAGACACCTGCGAAGCCCTGCAGGAAGATGAACCACATGGTCTTCTTCTTGAAGATTTCCCTCGCTTCCGCCCATGAGAATTTGAACGCCTGCATTTCCGGCATGCCCTCAAACTCCGGCTCGGCCCGGCCGCGCGGCATCTCCTTCACGCCGAAGAAAATAAATGCGGCGATCACAATACCAAGAGCGCCGGTAATGTAGAACACCGAGCGCCAGCCACCGATCATGGGCGCGACCATCAGAGCCAGGATCATGCCGACCAGATATCCAAGCGGCTGCGCGAGCTGCAAGATGCCATATACAGTGCCGCGCAGGGTGGGACCGAAGTAATCGGCAACCAATGTATATAAGCCCGGGTACGATGAATCATCGATGCCCGTGGAGGCGCGGGTCACCAAAAAGCCGCCAAAGCTTTTCATCACCGCGTTCAGCCAGGTCGTTGCGCCCCAGATGAAAGATGCCAAAGCAAGCAACTTAGCGCGTGCGTAGTGGTCATACAAATACCCCCAGATCGGATACAGGATGGTCGCGACGATCAGCGCGCCGGAGTTGATCAATCCCCATTGCTGATTGTTGATCCCAAACGTCTCACTGATGGGAACCTGCAGGGAACCGATCATCAACTTGTCGGTTTGGTGAAGAAGCATGAAAAAGAAGAACACCCCCACAACGAACCAGCGATAACGGGAGCTTTGTGATGACATGAACACCTCGGTGAGCGAAGTTATTTTGCTACAGGAGCATTGTAGTAGAAAAGGTGTCTGGTGTCAGGGGGCAGGTATCAGGTGCCAGGCGCCGCCCTGACTGTGGCTGCTTGGCGCCACGTGTCGAAGGGTGTCAAGAGTCAGGCTAAATGTCGGGTTCGTCTTCGTAGATGATCTGCTTCGCGAGCTCACGCAGATCCTCCGCCTCATTGACCTTTGCAGAATCAAAATACTGGGTGAGCAGGTCGAGCGGGCTCAGGCTGCTGATTGCCTGTCCCTGCGGAATGCGCACACGCGCCTCCACTTTGGGCTTCTTGACCAGATGGAACTCGAAGGCACAATCGGCATATTTTCGCAATGCGCTTTCATCGATCAAGACATCCAGCTCGCGAGGATATTCCACGGTCAGCTTGACGATCGCATCCACCATTTCCTTTTGCTTTGGCAGATTGAACGTCAGGAACTCGGTCACGTTCTCGCTGGACTGGAGGGTGGCCCGCCGTTCGATGAACGGGCGCGTCCCATCGATCTTTCTCCACTCCACTTTTGTTTCCCCGCACGCTACCTCCGCGATGACAAAGAACTTGTCATCCATGGCTTCGCCAAAATCGATGCGCTCGATCGAGCCCGGGTAGATCACGGGCGGATGATAACCCTCGTTCAAATTCTGCGGCTTGTGGATATGTCCCAGGGCCACATAGTCGAGGCGCCTGTCTTTGACCAGTGAGGTCGGCAGCACCAGGTCAGCGCCCAGCATTACCATCCGCTCGGCTCCAAATAACGCCCCTTCCACTGAGGCATGCGCCGTCAGAACGAGCGGAATGCTTTTATCGGCTTCCTCCACCCAGGCTTCCACCAGATCGGAAATGCGCGTCTCGATCTTGGAGAACAATTCCTGCGTATCGCTGCCGCTCACCTCAATGGAAGCCATCAAGCCTGAGCGTGAGACCCAGGGCATGGCAATGACCTGGACAGGCAGATCCCATAATTCATCCGGTTTATAGAAATGAGGCTTTTGCAGAACACGCACATACGGCACTTCCAGGGTATCGAACTCCTGGATGGCATGGGCGCGCCCGGTGGCAGGTGACAGATCATGGTTTCCCACAAGCAGGAGGGTTGGAATTTTGGCGCGGGACAGTCGAATGATGCGCTTTCCCCACTCGCGCTGAAACGTCGGTGCAGGCGAACGATCCTTGTAGGCGTCTCCCGCGAAGATGACCATGTCCACTTTCTCCGAGATGGCCGCGTCGACGATCGTGTCCAGCGACTTGAGAAAATCGAGCACACGCAAAGGCAGCCCGGTCTCAGGGTCATGCCTGCCGTAGTTCGCCATATCGATGTGGGCATCAGCAAAGTGGAGGAGTTTCATAATTATCTGCTCCCGGCGCCGCGCGTAGCGTGAGGCGCCGATCTGGTATGCAACACGCCGCCGGGACGGCGGCTAGTGCATGAGGATATTACGGTTGCATTCCCAAATCCTGCAGGGCCTGGGTTGCAGGGATCCATTTGGGGTGGATTTTCAAGGCATCACGATAATCCTTGACGGACAGATCCGTTTTGCCAGCCATGTAGTAGGCACGCCCGCGCCAGTAGAGGGATTCCTCGAGGACAGGCTCGGAAATTGTTTCGTTTAAAGTCGTATCCGCTAAATTGATCACATCCGCAAAGCGGTTGGTATAGTAGTAGGCTTTATACGGTCCCGTCTGATACCACATCATGCGGTAAGGACGGACTGAATCATTGATATCCAAATCGGCATAGATGCTGAAGGCATAATCGTAGGCGATCGCGGCGTCGGCATATTGAAGCAGGGCAATGTGACTGGTCCCGACATTGAACCAGGCAAAGAAGCGATCGATGTCCGCGAGGGATTGCGCTTCGGCTTGCGCTACACTCAGAGCATGCTGGCTCGCCCACTGCTCGTCGGCATACGGACCGAGAAGCTTTAATATTTCGCCTTCCTTATCATTGGGATAGACAACGACGAATACATAATCGAACGCGCGCCAGCCTTCGATAAACGTGGAGCGTTTGATCTTGCGATTGGGTCCCGGCTCGGCTCCGGCAGGTTGATAGGTATCCTGATAAATGATCAAATCCTGCGTATCGTCATAGCCTGTGACAAAGGCATAATGTCCCATCCAGCCATATTTGCCGTTGACATCCAGTTCGTAGATCCCCTTTTCCACCACAACGGGAAAACCTGCTGCGACCATGCGCTTGAGCATATCAATGTCGCCGCCGTAGCGGACGATCGCGGACATGCCCGGGACATTGTCTATGATGTAATCCTGTAATTCATAAGGCATCACATTCTTGTCTTTGTCGCTGGGCTTCACAGCTTTGCCGATCACATCGCGATTGCCATCCCAGCCCCAATAGGTGAGCGCCATGGAGAAATTTGCGGGGCCGCAATAGTTGAGGCGTCCGTGCTGATGCTCGTATTTGACTCCCTCCAGCATAACGGTGGCCGGCAGAGGCGTGGTGGTGATCGTCGGTGTGAGCGTCGGTCCCGCCCGGGGAGTCGAAGTCGCTTTGGGTGTCTGAGTCACCTGGAGCGTCTGGATCATTTTGGTAACGGCGAGATCGAGCTGTGCCTGTTGGGTGGGTTGGAATGCAGCTTCTTCGGGCGGATTAACCAGATATTGAATCTTTGTGCGTAAAGATTCCAGCCGCCAGGCGAGGCGGCTGTGAATCGGAGGGACATAGTAAAGACCAACGATGATCAAAATAGAAATGGGGATTGCCCAGATACGATTAAAGCGGTTTTGCATGGCAAAGATTATACTGCCCGCATCCAGGGGTGTAAACGAAAGGATAAACACATTCTCAGCAAACTCTAATAATCAAGCCAGTAACTTAATTTGGACAAAAACGACCTTTTCATAAACCATCAGAAAGAGCCGTAGATCAATGAAGATCAGCCTCGCGCTGTTTTGGCACACGCGGACATCTCGGGAGGTTAAAACTCCACAGGCTCTGCCAAAGACCTCACTTACAAAAGGAGTTGTCATGCGAAAGAGCACAATCTTTATTTCAGCCGTTCTTACCACGTTTGCACTCGTCATGCTTTACAGAATAGCTTCGGCATATACCGAAAATAAGAGCGTCGATCAGAGCAGCACCGAAGTTGTGGCGGAAGCCCCCGCAACTCTCGAACCGACTGCCACCGAACCATCTGTTCCAACAGACGTTGTGCTGAGCCCTGAGGAAGCCGCTCAACTGGCTGCACAGGTCGTCGGCAAAACAAACCTGCTCAGTGCAGAGACTTCCAGCTTTAATGGCCTGGATGCATATATGATCACCTTTACCAATAAAGACGTTGTCTACGTTGGGCTGGACGGGCAAATCCTGGCTGTACAGGTCGCGCCGGTTGTGGTCAATGCCGCACCTCCTGCAAAGAACAAGAACAAAAATAATGGCGGCAATCAACAAACCACACGTGCACGATCGGATGACGACGATCATGATGACCATGAAGATGATGATTAAAGGATAAGCCATGCCTCCCAAACCCAGGAACAACTGGAATGATGTCCAGACAGCCATTGCAACGACTGCGATTGTGACCACACTTGGGATGTGGAATCTGTTCGCCACACCCGCCAAAGCCGAGAAAGCGGAGGCTGTTCAGCCGGAAGAAAAAGCACCGGTCCTGCCTGCCCCGCCACTCAAGGCCCCTCCACCCGGATATCCCCTCGATGTACCGAAGCCGTACGTCAAGATCATGTTCACGCAAGCCGCGCCACAAGTCACAACAAATGTTCAACAACCGCAGCAGGAAAAAAAGAAAAGGAAGAAAAAGAACAAAGATAATGGTGGCGGAGGCGGTGGCGGCGGATCGGTCACGCAGACAGGGAGTTCATAAAAATGTTACATCGCCTTGAATTCCATGCCATGGGCTGTGACATGCTCGCGCTGGTAGATAGTGAGTCTACCCCCGCCCTGCTTGCGAAGGTCCCCGAGTGGTTCGAAGAATGGGAGCAGGTTCTCAGTCGTTTTCGCTACGACAGCGAACTCACGCTTCTTAATCAAATCCATGAACGGCCTGTGCAAGTCAGTGAAACACTCTGGAGTGTCCTTCAAGCTGCGCGCAACGCCGAACAGTTGACGGATGGACTGGTCACGCCCACCCTGCTGGACGCCATCATCGAAGCAGGGTATGACCGCCCGTTCGAGGTTTTGCCGCATCTGGCTCCCGACACGGCTGATCCCGTTTTAGCGGCCCCTCAACCGCTGACAGCCCTTGCCCTTAACAACTTGGCCCGAAGCGTTATCTTGCCATCCGGCATGAGTCTCGACTTTGGCGGCATTGCCAAGGGCTGGTCCGCGCATCAGGCAATGAAACGCTTGCAGTTTGAGGGTCCTGCACTGGTGAACGCCGGAGGTGATATTGCCATCAGTGGCCCGCGTGCAGATGGAAGTTCCTGGCCCATTGGCATTACCAACCCGTTCAATCGCAAGGAAGAGCTGGAAACTCTTTTTCTGAACGGATGCGGTGTCGCCACCTCTGGCAAGGACCGCCGCCGCTGGACGCGCGACGGGATCCTGCGACATCACATCATCGACCCGGCCACGAACCAACCCGCCGACACCGACCTATTGACCGTGACCGTGATCGCACCGAATGTGATGGAGGCAGAAGCCGCCGCAAAAGCAGCATTCATTCTTGGGAGTCGCGTAGGACTTGAATGGATCGAGACTCACCCCAGATTCGCGGCGCTGTTTATTCTTGAAGATGGTCAAGTACTGTATAGCCACAAAATGGAAGAATTTCTGTAGTGTCTGATTGGAGAAAATTATGTCCTCTGGCCACCCAGTAGAAAACGAATTTGGTGAATCGGCAGTTAACATTCAGTTCTTTCTCATGGTCATGCTGGCCATGGTTATCGGTTTATCAGCAGCCATCCTCCTGTTACCGTCATGGCTGCCCAACATGGCGGGCTCACTTGGCGGGGAAAGCCCTAAAGTTTATTGGTATCTCTCGCGTGCCACCGCGTTTGTCTCGCTGACGATCCTATGGCTTTCGATGGCCCTGGGTCTTGGTATCAGTAACAAGATGGCCCGCCTGTGGCCCGGTGCGCCGGCCGCGTTCGCGGTCCATGAATATGTAAGTTTATTGGGACTGGCGTTTGCCTTGTTCCATGCACTGGTCCTGCTTGGCGATCACTATATCAATTTCACGATCGCACAGATCTTCATGCCGTTCTCCACCGTGGATTACCGCCCCACCTGGGTCGGCATCGGGCAGATCGGGTTTTACATCTGGCTGGTGGTTGCACTAAGCTTCTACGTCCGCTCGCTGATCGGCCAGAAGACCTGGCGCGTTCTTCACTATTTAAGTTTTGCCATGTACATTATGGGATTACTGCATGGCTTGTTCAGCGGAACAGATACGCCCACCAACTGGGCACAATGGTATTACTGGATCTCTGGCGGCAGCGTACTGTTCCTGTTTATCTACCGCATCATGAATACACTTGCTGAAAAGCTGGCACGGCGTCCCAAACCCAAACCTGTTCCCCACCAGGTTCCACGTGTTGCCTCACAACCACAACCTACTCAACCGCAGGAAGGGTAACAAGAAAATCAAAAAGAGCGACCGTTTCGATGGTCGCTCTTTTATTTATAGATTTTATTCTTTCACTTCGCCTTCGATGACATCATCGCCATTGTTATTTGCTTGAGGGGACGGTCCGCCGGGTGTCTCCGGTTGAGGCTGCCCCTGTGAGTAGATCTGCTGGCTCAAGGCATGGAAGGCCTGTTCCACCTGCTCGCTCGCCTGCTTGATGCGATTGAGGTCATCGCTTTGCGCAGCAGACTTCAGTTCATCGATCTTGCCCTGGATGTTCTGCGCCTCGGCACCCGGAACTTTATCGCCCAGGTCGCGCAGCGCTTTTTCCGTTTGGTAGACCAGACTGTCGGCTGTGTTCCTGGCGTCGATCAGCTCGCGTCGCTTCTTATCTTCGGCTTCGTGCTGGCGGGCTTCCTGCACCATGCGATCGATATCGCCTTTGTTCAGGTTGGTCGAAGCCGTGATTGTGACCTTCTGCTCCTTGCCGGTTGCCTTGTCCTTGGCAGTGACATTCAGGATGCCATTTGCATCGATATCGAAGGTCACTTCCACCTGAGGCATGCCGCGTGGGGCCGGTGGAATTCCATCGAGGCGGAAGCGCCCGAGCGACATGTTGTCAGCGGCCATGGGGCGTTCGCCCTGCAGCACATGGATATCAACAGCCGTCTGGTTATCTGCGGCCGTGGAATACGTTTCGGTCTTGCGCACAGGGATGGTCGTGTTGCGCTCGATCATCTTGGTCATTACGCTGCCAAGTGTTTCGACACCCAGCGAAAGCGGGGTGACATCGAGCAGAAGGATATCTTTCACATCGCCGCCGAGCACACCACCCTGGATGGCGGCACCGATGGAAACCACTTCATCAGGATTGACGCCCTTGTTCGGTTCCTTGCCATTGGTCAGCTTGCGAACCAGTTCATGAACCATCGGCATACGGGTCGAGCCACCGACAAGCACAACTTCATTGAGCTTGCTGGCATCCATGCCTGCATCCTTGAGCGCGGCTTCGAACGGCTTGCGGCAGCGCTCGAGCAAGTCTTCCGTCATTTGCTCGAATTTGGAGCGTGTGAGTTTCAACTGCAAATGTTTGGGGCCGCTTGCATCTGCCGTGACATACGGCAGGTTGATCTCGGTCTCCATCACGCTGGAGAGTTCGATCTTGGCTTTTTCGGCAGCTTCGCGCAAACGCTGTAACGCCTGGCGGTCACTGCGCAGGTCGATGCCCTGTTCCCGTTTGAATTCATCCGCAGCCCAGCTGACAATGCGCTGATCCCAGTCATCCCCACCGAGGTGTGTATCACCATTTGTGGATTTGACTTCGATCACGCCTTCGCCTACTTCCAGAATGGACACATCGAACGTACCACCACCGAGGTCGAAGACCAGGATGGTTTCATTTTTCTTCTTGTCGAGGCCATAAGCAAGTGCGGAGGCGGTCGGCTCGTTGATGATGCGCAGAACTTCCAGACCCGCGATCTTGCCGGCGTCTTTCGTCGCCTGGCGCTGGCTGTCGTTGAAATAGGCCGGGACCGTGATCACAGCCTGTGTGACCGACTGACCCAGATATGCTTCTGCATCGGATTTCAATTTGCCGAGGATCATGGCGCTGATCTCCTGCGGAGAATACTCACGCCCGGTCACCGGGATCTTCACACGAACGTCGCTCGCGGGACCCGGCACCACTTCATAGGAGACCATCTTGCGTTCCACTTCCGTCTCGTCGAAGTGACGCCCGATAAAACGCTTGATGGAATAAACAGTATTCTCCGAATTGACAACGGCCTGTCGCTTCGCGGTCTGACCGACGAGTCGTTCGCCGTTTTTATTGAAGGCGACCACCGATGGGCACAGTCTGCCCCCCTCCGAGGTGGAGATGACGGTGGGTGTACCGCCTTCCATGACAGACACAACGGAGTTTGTTGTGCCGAGGTCAATGCCAATAATTTTTGCCATAGAGCTACTCCTTGCATTCAATTTCATTTGCGTAGTTGGCTTCAAAGAATATCCACTACACAATTATTTTTCAACTTTCCCATCTTACCCACCCAGTGCAAGAATAGCGTTAACTTAATGTAGAAATTGGATTGGAGACCCCCTCCGCCCGCGGGCACCTCTCCCGTTTTCCTTCGAAAATGGGGGAGGTTGGTGGGGTCAGGGTTCACTCACCTTCACCCAATTGAATGCAGCTACGACAGGCGCGTTTTCAAAAGAGGAAGCCGTAATGCCAACTTTCCCCCCTGTGACTTCATAACGGCTGACGTCCAGACTTCGGATGAGGGTTTGATTGATAAAGAATGAAAGGGTTGTGCCGGCACAGACTAACCCAATCTCCTGTGGGACACCGCTGGGTTGAATAGCGCCGGAGGAAGCGGAAGTGATTGGCAAATAGTCAGCAACTCCGGTCGTCAGCCAATGGCCATAAAGCACGTTATAGGTCCCATCGGTCGAAACGTTGTATTCGAACCACCCGCTTTCTTCGCTATAACGACAGATCAGTCCAATGGAAGCCGGGCTGCCAGCCTGATTTGTAAATTGCGCGTCGATGCGAATATTCTCGTAATCCTGTGCGCCATAGATCGCATACGCCCAGGTATAGGGAGCATCCATTTGAAGAATGAGGTTGCTGTTTTCATTTTTAACGGTGGGAACTGCTTCACTCCCTGCCTGGAGGATGACCCAGCCTGCCAGCGAGGCGTCAAACTCATCGGTGAAGAGGCGCGGGAAGGGCGTGGGGGTAAATTCCAGAGTAGGCGTGGGCTGCGGAGTATTGGTGACAGGAACCGGTGTCTGCGAAGCAGGGAACGTCGCGGTTGGGAAGAGAGGAGTCGCGGGCGTGGGCGTCGCAGCGACAGGCTGGCAGGCGGCGAGCAGGATAAGACATCCGAGAATAAGGAATTTTTTCATAGCACGTATTGCCGCGTGTTTCATAAAAAGATAGACCTTTCCAATTGTTTTATAAGCTGAATTTATACTCCAAGTTTGCCTGATCATGCGGCACTATGTAAAACACAATTGTCTGGTGCTTTGTTCCAGACAAATAAATTGTCCAGCAGTCAGACTGCTGGACAATCAAAGTGGAGATGGCGGGAATTGAACCCGCGTCCGAAAGATTCGACCCTCGAAAATCTACGAGCGTAGTCTGTTGAGGTTTGTCATCGCAGAGGTCTCAACGGACAGGAACTCTCTGCGACCAGCCGCTAGTCTTTCGCGCAGGTAGCGGCGTCATGCGCGGCACTCCGCCATTGTCTCGCCCGGTCCGTCACCCGACGGAGAAGGGTGCCGGTGGACGCGCCCTCATCTAAGGAGGACGGCTGTTATGTTACTCGCTTATGCAGCGAGGGGCATAGCAGCGTAGGAAGTGCGATTGGCACTTGATTTTTTGCGCTGAGTTTACGAGTTCGGCGCCTCTCGGCTCGCATTCCGGGACCAGCCTCTCCCGTCGAAGCCT
>DASTJG010000099.1:0-2898 GCA_035716785.1 Anaerolineales bacterium | reverse complement strand
CCAAAATACGAGAGCAGGATTTTGTCCGAGCGGCGCATTTGCAGGGCCAGCGCGATTCCCACCGCGGTGGGGATGCCGCCCCCCACGACACCGGTCGCGCCCAGGTTGCCTCCCGGAATGTCGGCGATGTGCATCGAGCCGCCGCGTCCGCGGCAATAGCCACTCTCTTTGCCGATAAACTCTGCCATCATGATGGTGAGATCCGCGCCTTTGGCGATCGTATGTCCATGCCCGCGATGGTGATGGATAATCAGGTCATCCTGGCGCAGTGTGGCAATACTGCCGACAGACCCGGCTTCCATTCCAATGGACAGGTGCATGGTGCCGTGCACCAGGCCGTGGATATACAGATCTTCCGCTTTCTCTTCAAAGTAACGGATCTCGCACATCCGTTGCAGCATCCAGGCCAGCTTCTCACATGGCAATTCATGAAGCAGGCGATTGCTACTGGATGTTGAAGCTTCTTTAGCCTTCGTAGATGCAGGTACGGTCATAGCATTCTCCATTGTTACCAGCCACGTTATCGTTGGCCGTATTCATTTTGATAAAGATCTACCATGTATTGAACCTGATTCGGCGTGAGCAGGATAGGCTGTCCGCGCAGCATTGCCAGGTGGGTAATCTTGGCGATCTCTTCGACTTCGACAGCCATCTTGGTGGCCTGCTGCGGAGATGAGCCAATGGTAAACACGCCGTGATTTTGCATGACGATGGCTTTCGCCTCACCAATTTTGTCGATGATTTCCTGTCCAATATCTGCCCCGCCGATCGGCGCGTACCCCCCCAGGGGGATCTCGCCGCCCAGCATGGCAGAGGCCGTCAGGCAGGCCGGGATGGGCTGTCCCAGCACGGCAAAACTGCTCGCATAAGGGGAGTGGGTGTGCACCATACCAAATACCGCGGGCCGGCGCTGGTAGACATAGAGATGTGTGTCGGTGTCTGTCGAAGGCTTGAGATTCCCTTCGACCACATGACCGTCCATGTCCACTACCACCATATGCGCAGGTGTCAATTCCTCGAAGCTGACGCCGCTCGGCTTGATGACAACCAGGCCTGTCTCGGGGTCGCGCCCGCTTACGTTGCCGCTCGTCATCTTGACCAAGTCGTTCCTGGGCAATTCGAGGTTGCATTTCCAGACGATTTCACGAAGTTGTTCCAAAAGCATGATGCATCTCCAATCTGTTACGAGACTTTTAAAAAGTTCTTTTCGAAGAGTTCAAGGATTCCGCGTGCCGCTGTCTCATCTGTAATGAGCGCGTGCAGGTAGCCGCCGCGCAGGGCCCCATAGAGCGGCAGGGCTTTGGCGGCCGTCGCAGCTACACCAATGCGGTACGGGATATTTCTGAGTTCTTCCAACGACAGTCCAACCACGCGTTCTGCATACTCGTGGGCGCATGGCTTCCCCTCAGCGTCATAGATAAACGCATTGATATCGCCCACGCCGCCATGGTTCTCCGCAATGTTCCGCATTTCCTCGGCGGAGAGAGCCGTGAACTGAACAAAGCGGGAAACTTCTGCATCTACCGCTCCCACGCCTACAAGCGCAATGTTTGCGCGCCGGGCAATATCCAGAATTTCCCGGACGGGCCCCATATTTCGAAGTGCTTCACAATGTTCTTTTGAATCCACAAAAGCGGGGGCGTGCAATTGGTAGGACCTGGCGCCCAGCTTTTCAGCGATGTGAGTAGCCAGATAGTTCACATCATGTGTGATCTCGCCCTGCACAGCTCCAAGCAGTGGGACCACCTCGACCTGATACGTCCGGGACGGTGCCAGTGCATCCATAACGGCATTGACGGCTGTGCCTCCACCAACTCCCAGGACATCATCATCCCGCAGATGTTCCAGCAGGAATTCTGCTGCAATGTTGCCCAGAGCATTCAGCGGTGAACTGCTGGTCTCTGCCAGGGCGGGAATGACCACTGCATCCTGTAATCCAAAGACAGCCTTCAGGCGATCTTCCAGTTCGAACAGTTGCTGGAAAGGTGTCTTGATGGTGATTGTCACGTATCCCTGCTCGCGCGCTTGCAAAAGCAGACGATTCACCTTCGCCGTGGAAAAACCCAGACGCTGTGCAATTTCTGTCTGTGTCAGTTCCTCCAGATAGTAAAGGGTCAAGATGGTGTTGATCAGTCGTACCGTTTCGTAAGAAGCCATTTTTGTCACCTGTCACTAGCTTGCCGCTTGAGATTGTTCATGATCACAGGAGGTTGGAATAACACAATATAAATTGTCGTGAAAAAATTATCTGCTCGTTTTCGCCCGAAACAAAGGGGCTTTTCATAACGATACAAATTTGCATACAACAATTCTTTTTCGCGTTTCCCAATCTCCTGTGTGTATCATGGGCTACTATATCAGAACATCACTAAATCGGCTGCAGCTCAGTCGAGTGGAACTTCAACGATCCTAAAAGGTGCGTTGGCATCGGGACCGGCATTGGCTGGATCCCAGAAATGATCGGCATGATTCTCCACCACCCAGGCGCTGCCCTGATAGTATGCAAAGGTCGCCACGCCATCGAGACCGGCCGGGATCCTGCGTACAATGGCTTTATCGCCTTCCAAAGAGAGGACCGCCATGCCACCTGCTCCACCTTCGCCGGTCGCCAGGGTGTTGTCGCCGATGACTTTCAAGCCATCCGGACGGCGCAGTTCCTGCGACGTTTCGATCTTGGTCACAGCGCCTGCGCTGCCATCTGCATTCAGCGCAATTCGGAACAGCAGACCAGCTCTCTGGTTCACGGTGTAGATCACATTGCTGGAGGCATCGAAATCGATGCCGTTCAGACTCCATTGTTCAGCACCAAGCTGAGGATCGTTGAGCCACTCTTCCAACTCTGTGCCGCCCGCAGCCAACCGCAAAATGCGCGGCGTCCACGAATCGGTCACGTACATG
>DASTJG010000098.1:0-6761 GCA_035716785.1 Anaerolineales bacterium | reverse complement strand
GCGTTCTTCCTTTTTACGGTCTGGAGCGGACTGCGCCTCGCCGATTCACTTGGGGCAGAGAACATCGATGTATCTTTCCCCAGGGTCAAGTCCCTTTCCTTCCCCCAGTTTAGAGTGAGGGAAAGCCTTCCCTTCCTGCGCTCCCCGCAGCTCATCCTCGCGGGCGGGCTGCTTGGCATGACAATGTCCATCCGGCTGCTTGGCCCTCTGCCGGGACTGATCGTCATCCTTTACCTTGCCTTCACGCTTCGGCAGAAGTCGCTGCCTGTCATTACCGCTTATCTCATTTGCGCTACCGTTGGTATGTTTCTCACCTGGCCCTATCTCTGGCCAGATCCTATTGGTCACTGGATGGATAGCCTGGTTCTGATGGCCCGTTTTCCGTGGCCCGGGCATGTCCTATTCAACGGACAGTTTCACGAAGCCGAAAGTCTGCCCATCGCGTATTTGCCGAAGCTGTTACATATTCAGTTGACCGAGTCGCTTCTGATCCTGCTGTACCTGGGATTTGCTATCCTGGTCCTCTCTCTCGTCCGCAAACGCCTCAAACTGGACCTGTTCCTGATTCTCGTCCTCGGCGCGCTCCTGCCACTGACAGGCCTGATCCTGTCCCGCGCCACGATGTACGATAATTTTCGCCAGATCCTGTTTCTACTCCCATCTCTTATCCTGCTAGCGGGACTCGCAGTGGATCTGATCTTTTCAGTTCTTAAGTCTGTCGTTTTTCGTCTTGCCGTGTTGATCGTGTTGGCTCTCCCCGGAGTTTATGGGATCATTCAACTGCATCCCTATCCATATGTCTATTACAATTCGCTCGTTGGCGGGACAGGCGGCGCGTTTCGAAACTTTGAGATGGACTACTGGTGTACATCATACCGGGAAGCCGCGCTTTGGTTGAACGCCAATGCTCCCCAAAATGCAAAGATCGGAGGGGACGGTCCCACCGATTTGCTGTATGTCTATCTACGATCCGATCTGCAGCGTACGAAACAGACCGGTGAGGACTATGATTATTTTGTCATCCCAAGCCGCTATAATCAAGATTTGAATTTATATCCGGAGGCAAACGTAATTTACTCCGTCGAACGCAAAGGCGCAGTCCTGGCTGTGATAAAACAACCTTCTCCATGAAACAAAACCGCCCTCTTACGATCCTGCTTGTTCTTAGCATCATCATTGGCATCCTGATACTCAACGATTATGGTGAGTCGTGGGATGAAATGAAACTCTATCGCTATGCCGCCGACTCGCTCGAAGCGTATGGTACATGGTTCCAGCACGGCACGATCCCTGTGACCGGTGATCGCTTTGAGAATTACGGTCCCGTCTTTGTGATGTTCACGCGCATCATTGCTAAAACATTTACACGGATCGTTCCCGGTGTACTCGCCGTGGACATCCAACATTTGGTTTATTTCCTGATGTTCCTCCTCGGCATTTGGGCGTTTTATCAGCTTGCCGCACGCTGGATGAGCCGCAATGCCGCATTTGGCGCGACCTTGCTTTTCATGACTCAGCCGGTTTTCTGGGGACATGCCTTTATCAATCCGAAGGACATTCCTCTCCTGTCGCTGTTTCTGCTCACTATGCACCTTGGGCTGAAGATGCATGATGCGATCTTTGGCGGTGAAGCTGGTTCCATTTCAGAGTCTGTTGCCAGTGTCTGGAAGGACTTACCTGTACGTACCCGCCGCCTGTTGATTGGCACGCTCGTCCTCTGGCTCGCCTCGCTTGTGATTTTCTTTGGCGGCACACCCCTTATCCACCAGTGGATCGATAACGCCGTCCGCGCCGCGGCACGAGGCGAACCCTCGCTGCTTCCCTTGATCGCGACCCGCATCCAGCGCATCGCGCCCGAGATCTATATCGAAAAATTCTTTGTGCTATTCCTGCGCGCCCGGGCTGTTTACGTTTTGATCCTCACCGGCGTTCTTCTCTGGCTGTACCGACGACATTTGCCCATCGCCCTGCGCGTTCTGGGGATCATTCTGCCTGCTGGGATCATCCTCGGACTGGCGGTGTCCATCCGCATCTTCGGCACGTGGGCCGGTTTTCTCGTTGCCGGATACCTTCTCTGGAAGTCGGGCAGGAAATCCTGGCTGTTGATCTCAGCCTATGCGCTGGTCGCGATCCTGGCAATGTATCTCACCTGGCCCTACCTCTGGCCGGACCCCATCGGTCATTTCCTCGAAACGGTCCGGATCATGTCGCAGCATCCGTGGCCAAGCTCGGTTTTGTTCAACGGCGCGACCTATCCCGCCAATGACTTGCCTGCTTCCTATGTGCCGCTGCTCCTAGCGATCCAGTTGACGGAGCCGGTCTGGCTCTTGTTCTTCGCCGGTTTGGCGGTGGCCATCTACGGCGTAGCAAAGAAGCGGATGGAAAACCTGGAACTGCTGGCATTCACGCTCCTCTGGTTCGTCCTGCCTCTGGTCACGTTCGTCATTCTGCGTCCCACACTGTACGATAATTTTCGTCAATCGTTCTTCATCGTGCCGCCGATCTTTTTCATGGCAGGGCTGGCTTTCGATCTGATCCGGAAACCAGGGCTGCAAAGTGCATTGATCGCCCTGGTCCTCGTGCCGGGCTTGATCGCATCCGTGAGAATGCATCCCTATGAATATGTCTACTACAACGAGTTCATCGGCGGCGTGGATGCCGCCGTGGATCGCTTTGAGCTGGAGTACTGGGCGACCTCCTACCGTGAAGCCGCGCAGGAAGCAAATCGCATTGCCCCACCCAACGCGAACGTCTGGGTGGATGGACCCGCCCATCTGTTCTCAACGTTCGCCCGCCCTGACTTTCATATCTATTCTCCCCAGGAAGCAGAGCGCGCCGATCACTACGATATTGTCGTGACGCTTGCCCGCTACGATCTGGAAAAGACTTCTTTTCCGGAGGCGAAGATCGTCTATACCGTGAGGCGTGCAGGCGCTGTATTCACTGTTATTCGAACACCCTAAAGGAAACCAAGATGAATTTACTGGAACGACTCTCCACTGAAACTCTCCTCGCCGATGGCGCGATGGGAACCATGCTGCATGCCCGCGGTATCGGCTTTGACAAATGCTTTGACGAACTGAACCTCACGAATCCGTCGGCGGTGGCCGAGATCCACCGCGCCTACATCGAAGCGGGCGCGCAATTGATCATCACCAACACCTTTGGCGCCAACCGCTTCAAACTTTCCAAACATGGCCTGGCAGATAGCGTTGCTGCGATCAACAAGGCCAGCGTGGACCTGGCGAAACGCGTCGTGGCCGCGTCCTTCAAGGATGTGCTGGTCGCAGGCGATGTCGGCCCGCTCGGGGTGCGGATCGCGCCGTTCGGGCGCGTCCAGCCCGAGCAGGCGCGCGCTGCCTTCGCCGAGCAGATCGAAGCCCTGGCGGGCGCAGGCGTGGACCTGATCGTGCTCGAGACGTTCAGCGATCTGTATGAGATCCAGGAGGCGATCAAAGCTGCCAGAGAGGTTTGTGATCTGCCGGTGGTCGCTTCGGTGACCTTCACACGCGACGACCGCACCGTCCTTGGCGACGACCCGACCAAAGTGGCGCGCACGCTCAAGGAAGCCGAGGTCGATGTCATCGGCGTCAATTGTTCGGGCGGTCCCGCACAGCTCTCGCGCATCCTGAAGCAAATGAGTCAGGCTGTGCCTGATGGGAAATTCTGGGTCAAGCCGAACGCGGGCTGGCCCGAACAGGTGGGTGGGCGTATCATGTATCCCGCCGATGCGGAATACTTCGGCGATTACGCGCTTTCGTTTCGTGAGATGGGCGCCTGCATCGTCGGTGGCTGTTGTGGCACGACTCCCCGACACATTGCCGCGATGCGCAAAGCACTCGATAGCGCGCCGCAGACTGATCAGCCCCAGGTTCATATCTTGCCTCAGGAAGAGATCACGGAAACTACGCAGGAGCAGCCAACTCGTTTCGCACAAAAATTAACCTCGGGCGGATTCGCCATCTCGGTGGAAATGGACCCGCCGCGCGGACTCTCGACTCACAAACTGCTGGCGGGCGCTTCGCTGCTCGCCGAGGCGGGCGCGGATGTCATCAACGTGGCCGACTCTCCGATGGCGCGCATGCGCATGTCCGCCTGGGCGGTATGTGACGTGGTACAGCGCAAAGTGGGCGTCGAGACCACGCTCCACTTCCCCACCCGCGGACGCAACCTGCTGCGCGTCCAGGGCGACCTGCTCGCCGCGCACGCGCTCGGCATTCGCAACGTGTTC
Source organism: Anaerolineales bacterium (assembly GCA_035716785.1). Lineage (GTDB taxonomy): Bacteria > Chloroflexota > Anaerolineae > Anaerolineales > Villigracilaceae > Defluviilinea. Next base: position 2,530 of record DASTJG010000098.1, on the reverse strand, counting down.
GTGATCATGGGCGACCCGACCGCGATCGGCGACTATCCCGAAGCCATGGACAATTACGACCTGGTGCCCTCGGGCCTGATCAAACTCATCAAACAGGGATTCAACGTCGGCGTGGACCACTCCGGGACGAGCATCGGGCAGCCGACCAGTTTCTTCGTCGGTGCGGCGTTGAACTTGTGCCCGCCGGATATGGACAGGGAGATCAAGAACCTGCATCGCAAGGTGCAGGCTGGCACAGACTTCTTCATCACGCAGCCCATCTATCGCGCGGACGACGGGCCCTCTTTGCTGGAACGATACGAAGCCAAATATGGCAAGCTGGATAAACCTATCCTGGCGGGCATCCTGCCGCTGGTCAGCGTGAGGCACGCCACTTTCTTACACAACGAGGTGCCTGGCATCTTCATCCCCGACGAGACACGCAAACGGATCGAGGAGGCAGGCGAAAACGGAGTCAGGGTTGGGGTGGAGGTGGCCGTCGAGTTGATCAACCAGATCAAGGGCTGGGCCGGAGGCGTCTACATCATGCCGCAGTTCCACAAGTTCGACATGGTCGCGGAGATCATCGAGAAATGTAAAGCGTAAGCTGCCAGCCGCGAATGCCGCGAATTTTCGCGAACGGTTTAAAAAATTCGAGCGAATTCGTGAAACACCTGCCCCGGGCGCAGGTGCCGGGGTTCGCGGCAAAACAAAGCCCCTTGACACACGAACTAAATATTCATATAATATGAACTAAAGGTTCATGTTATATGAGTACCGACTGGCAATACTTCCAACCTTGCATTTCACAACTCGAACAAGAGGGGATCGTCACCCGTACCTTCCGGCGGCTCGACCCGGACCGACAGGAGGCGGTGTTCAACGCGATCCTGGAGGAGGCGGTCGAGAAGGGACCTGCCTCCCTCAACATCAAGGAGATCGCGCGGCGTGCAGGGGTTTCGATCGGCTCGCTGTACCAGTACTTCCCCAATCGTGATGGATTGCTGGACTTCGCCGTCGAGCTGTGCACCCGCTCTACAGTCACCATGTTCAAGGAGTACAAACCGATGATGGCGGCCATGCCGCTCAGGGATGCCATGAACGCCTATCTCATGGGCGGGCTGGAATGGGGACAGACCGCGACCGGCCTGGTGCGTTTCTTTGGGCGGGCGGCCTATCAGGGCGACCCGGATTTGGCCGAACGCGTGGTCCGTCCCATCGCCACCATTATGCGCGAAACAATGCAGGAGATCCTCAAACAGGCGCAGGCCCGCGGCGAGATCCGCCAGGGCGTAGATATCGAGGCGATGGCGCGGGTCGTGAACGCGCTGATCATCGCGATCGGCGACAGCCAGCTGCTCCCCTACTTGAACAACTACTTCCAGGTCACCGATAAAAAAGTCCGTCTCGAACGGATATCGGATGCCTTACTTGAACTCATCGAACACGGCATTGCTGCGGAGGCAAAATGACGACCGTCCTGCAAGCCCGGTCACTCACCAAACATTACGGTGAATTGACCGCGGTAGATAATCTCTCGCTGGAAGTTTATGAGGGCGAAGTGTTCGGGCTGCTTGGCCCGAATGGCGCCGGCAAGACCACCTCGATCAACATGATCTGCGGACTGCTCAAGCCCGATGCCGGGCAGGTGAGCATCCGCGGCTCGGTCATTACGAACGGCGACGCCTCCACCCGCAGCCGGGTTGGAGTCTGCCCGCAAAACATCATCCTATGGGGGCAGCTGACCTGCCTCGAACAGATGCAGTTCATCGGGCAGATGTACGGAATGCGCGGCAAGGCAGCCCATGCGCGAAGTGAAAAACTCCTGGAGGAACTGGATCTGATCGAAAAGAAAGACAAGCTGGCGCGCACGCTCTCCGGCGGCATGCAGAGACGCCTGAACCTGGCCATGGCCCTGGTCCACGACCCTGAGATCCTGGTGCTGGATGAACCCGAGGCCGGGCTGGACCCGCAGAGCCGCGTAATGGTGCGGGATTATGTCAAGTCACTGGCGCGCCAGAAGACGATCATCCTTACCACCCACAACATGGACGAAGCCGAGCGCATGGCGGACCGCGTTGCCATCATCGACCATGGCAAGCTGTTGACGGTGGATACGCCTGAAGCTTTGAAGAACACCGTAGGCGATGGAGATGTCCTTGAGATCGACCTGGAGGGCGGCTTGATGGAAGAGGCGCTTTGTGCTCTCAAGCCTGTCCTCCCGCAAGTTTCAGCGACAAACCACACGCTGGTCATTCGCGCCCGTGGCGTGGTGGAACAACTGCCGACCGTTCTGGATGCGTTGCATACGGTGAATGCGCGTCCTGGTGAAGTCCGTCTGCGGGCAAATACGCTGGAGGATGTGTTCATTTCCCTGACAGGAAGGAGATTGCGCGAATGAGAGCCCTCATCATATTTCGTAAAACCCTGCGCGAGATGTCGCGCGATGCCTGGATGCTCGGATTGACGCTGGCGTTCACACCTTTCTTCGTGATCCTGTACTGGATCTGGTTCTCAGGCGGGTCGACAACCTACAATATCATCCTGATCA
>DASTJG010000097.1:0-2177 GCA_035716785.1 Anaerolineales bacterium | reverse complement strand
AATGGAATGGGCATCCTTCCCGAGTTCCAGGGCAAAGGCGGTAATGCTTTGCTTTACTATGAAATGGGCAAGACCGTTTTTGGCTTCAATCGTTTCACGCACGTCGAGATGACTCAGGTTGCCGAGACGACCCGTCAGATGCGCGCGGATTTGAAGAATCTAAACGGCATGGAATATAAGAACCATCGTGTGTATCGGAAGAGTATATAAGTAGACAGGTATCAGGTAAACAGGTAAGCACGTCCGCTTGTTTGCTTGTGTACCTGTTTACTTTCCCCTACGCCAACTGAACTTTTACCTCTGTCCCCATTCTGGGCTGTTCCCCATTCTTTGAACTGTTCAACGGCAGGAGGACATGGAATTTGCTGCCGGGGAAATTCACTTCGTCGTAGCCTTTGCTCTCCACCCAGATGCGCCCGCCGTGCGCCTCGACAATCCCTTTGGAGAGGGCCAGTCCCAGACCTGCGCCGCCGCCCTTGAAGCGCGTCTTGCTTGTGGAATGTTTCGAGAGCTCACCGGGTTGATAGAACTTGCTGAAGATCAGATCCTGGGAAGCTGGGTCGATGCCGACGCCCGTATCGCTGACAACGATCTCGACGCCGCCCTGAGGCATTTCAGCGCCGCGCGTCGGCAGGGCTTGTGCAGTAATCATGATCTTGCCTTCGTTCGGCGTAAATTTAATTGCATTGGTCAGCAAGTGCTGGAAGAGTTTTTTAAGCAGATTTGGGTCTGCCTTGGCAAGCGGGATCGTATTGATATCGATCGTCAGGGTTTGTTTGCGTTCCCGGAATGATTTTTCCAGACTGCTGCCCACTTCTTTGACCACGCCGGCCACATCCACAGGGATCAAGTGAAGCTGCAGCGTACGGGTATCGATCTGGGCGATGTCGAACATCGAGTCCATGATCTCGTGCAGGCGGCGCGTCCCCTTCGAGATCCCTTTGAGCATTTCGTGGGCCGTAGACGGGAGCGCCGGGTCCTCCATCAACATCTCCGTATAGCCGATCATCGTTGTCAACGGGGTACGAAGCTCATGGGAGGCAATGCTGATGAAGTCAGACTTGGTCTGATCGAGGCGCTCAAGGTCGCGATTAGCTTTGTCGAGGGCGCGGTAGGCTTGCCGCAGTTCAGTGTTGAGCTGGACCAGGTTTTCAACGAGACGCGCGTTCTCAAGCGCGACCGCCGTCTGGTTCGCAAGTGCGGCGAGGGTCACAAGGTCGTCCTCCGAATAGCGATTGCCGCTGATCTTGGCACCCAGGGCCAGCATACCGATCCACTCGCGTTTCGAGAAGATGGGGAGATACACTTCCGCTTCGAGATGGTTGAACCACTCGCGCTCAATGGTAGAAACGGACCGGAATGCCGGGAGCAGGTCGAGGTCGTATTGCAGGAGCGGTTTGGCATCCTGCGTCAGGTGCTTGACGATGGGATGATCACTTCCAAGCGTGATGATCTTGATCTGGCGTTCGCCCTGATTGCGGACCGCGCGCAGACGATAGGTCTTTTGCACTTCACCTGTCAGCTCCGAGTCGACCAGGAACAGGAAGCCGCGTGAGATATCCATGGCTTCGATGATGAGCCCCACTGCGACATTCGCCAGCCTTTGCATGTCGAGGATGTTACTGATCTGTTCGCTATAGGCATGCAGTGTGCGGCTGGGATGGAACTCACGGATGTTCAACCAGCGGTTTACCCAGCGCCGCACCAGTGAAAGCAGCGGTGTAAAGATAAATGACAGCAGCAATGCAATCACAGCTCCCACCAGTAGTGGGCTGTAATTTGGCATCGCATTGAACACGGTCTGGGAGGCGGTGAACCCTGCCGCATAGAACGCTACGATCACGAAAGTTGTAATGATATAGGTTACGACGCGTCGTGAAACTTCCACCAAGTCAGGCGGGTCGTGCGTGATAACGATGAATGTCGCCAGCCATACCGCGACCAGGCGGATCGGGCTGCCGATCATAATCCCGCGAAAGATCAATATATCGTTAACGGCGATCAGGAAAAAAACCGGCGTCCAGTAGTTCAAGCGGTTGCGCAGGAGCGGCTGTCGTGAGTGAGCATATGCCGAGCGGACACTGATAATGGAACCCAGCATAAACACCAGCCATCCGAGCACGGCCCAGGAGGGGGCAAGCCGGTCGAAGGTGAAAGAAAAGTTTCCGTTTGTCCAG
>DASTJG010000096.1:0-2532 GCA_035716785.1 Anaerolineales bacterium | reverse complement strand
TATCGAGCGCACCTTTCCAGTCATTCCGGGGTTCGTGGGGATAGATCGTGCCTCTATCCAGCAGCTTCCCGGTTGCATCCACCACCGCAAGTTTACAGCCAGTGCGAAAGCCGGGATCGAGACCCAGAATAATGTGATGAGCAAGCGGCGTCTGGCTGAGGAGCGCGCGCAGATTATTAGCAAAGACCTGGATCGCGTGGCTATCTGCGCGTTCACCTTTTTCCCGACGGACGTCGCGCTCTATGGCCGGCAGCAATAGACGTTCGGCGGATTCCTGGATGGCAAGCGCCAGCTGATCGGCAAATGGGGATAAGATATCTTGCTCGAATTCTGCCTGGATGGCATCCAACCAGTCACGCTCGGGAATGTCGACATGCACGCGCAGGATACCCTCCTTTTCGCCGCGCGCGATGGCGAGGGTTTGATGCGGCTGCAGGCGGTCGACGCGGCATTCGAATCCATAATACGATTGGTAGACACCCTTTTCATCTGCTGCATCTCTGATTTTTTCGACACGGATTCTGGAAAACTTCAGTGCCTTCTCACGGAGGGTCGCTCGGACGTTGGCATGCTCGCTGATCCGTTCTGCTACGATATCGCGCGCACCCTGCAGGGCTTCCGCCACGTCTGTCACCTGATCGTTGAGGAACTTCTCCGCAACCTCTTCCGGGACGCCCTCCGGAAGCTGTGCGATGATCATGTCCGCAAGGGGCTCCAGTCCTTTCTCGCGCGCTGTCATGGCACGGGTGCGGCGTTTCTTTTTATACGGTGCGTAGAGATCTTCCAGCGCAGTCATTGTGGCCGCTGCATTGATGCTCTCCCGCAATTCATTGGTCAGCTTTCCCTGCTCCTCAATCGAAGCAAGGATCGTGGCACGGCGCTCATCGACCGCGCGCAGACGGACCAGCTCATCTGCAATGACGCGAATTTGTTCGTCATCAAGCGAGCCAGTCATTTCCTTGCGATAACGTGCAATGAAGGGGACGGTATTCCCGCCATCCAGAAGATTGATGACGGCAGCGACTTGAGACGGTTTGACATTCAATTGGGATGCGATTTGTTCGGCGTGAGTCATGAGCGCGATTTTATCATGCGTGAAACTGGTTGCCTCTCCCCCAGAACATAATGGCTGTGTCGTCACCCCCTTTCGTAAATCAGTATTTGCATATGTTGGCAGAACGAGCGGTATGAAAGAAGAGGACTGTGGTATCTAGGCTTCATAAAGCATGAAAATTTATTACCCTGACCCTTCCCCAAAATGCCCCATCTTCATAAGCTAAACTTCGTAAGATCTGTAGAAGAACATATAGCTCTATGCCCCGAGTTTACTCATAAGATATCCATCGTATTGGTGAAAGCTCGGAAAGGGAGTGGGCGGTGGGGTGGGACGCTCAATCTTCTAAGCGCATTAGGTGAGAACAGATTTGTAGAGAGGTTTAGTACATCAATCTATTGACTGGCTTTTCTCATCCCAATGAGTTCAACGCAGTCCGTGTTTGTTCCACATTTGTCTTAGCCTGGATCTCTTCAAAAGCATTCAGAGCTTGTGAGTAGTATTCGCGAGCCTTCGGGCGCGAATGGGTAAGATTCAACTCTCCAAGTTCAAACAGAGTTCGTCCGATTTGCCAGCGGGTGCCTAATCTGGTAAAGAGTTCCAGCGCTTGCCTGAGCCGGGTATCTGCCGGAGCCAGTTCGCCAGCCAACCGATGCTCAACCCCGAGCGCCCGGTGCGCGATGGCGAGATAGAGTCTGTGGTTATCGCGACTTGCCAGGTTTTCGAGGAGCTGGGCATATTTGCGCAGTGCGTCTGCATCGCGGAGTTCCACGGCGGTATCAGCCAGGGTCATATAAATGTCGTGGTCATGCGCCATCGTCCCAAAATTGACGGGTTGGCCGGCAGTTTCCAGCGCATTTTCCAGGTTATGTTTGACAAGAGCGAACTCGCCCCGGGCCTTGAGCGGCAAAGATTGTCAGTAGAACTGATTCCGCTGCCAGATCTCCGGCGATCCGGACATAGAAATCATGTAATCGACCGACTCATTGCCATAGGCTCTAGATTTCTCGATGTCTCCGCGCAGAGCATGAACGCTTCCACTCAAAGCAGCGCTGAAACAAGTCGGTCCGACGCGCTGACGTGGAAAACGCCGTTCGAGATCGCGCCATTTGTCTTCCAGCGCGATCACCTCGTCCCAGCGATCCAGGCGGAAGGCACACTGGCTTTGCAGACCAATCGCAGCTGTTTGCTGGCCAATAGACTGCGCTTTAAGGGCCAGGGCTTCTGCTTCCTGCAAGTAGGGAATGGCCTGTTCATATTCTCCAACATACATGAGCGCCATCCCTGCCCCGCTCACCGCGTCGATACGCTCGATCAGGTCATCCACGCGCCCATCCTGACTGACCTCCAGCCGCCTCAATGCCACCTGCAAATGGTCGCGCAGTAAGCTTCGCCCATCCAGCACATTGCCCAGTGCCCCAAGTGCGCGCGACAGGACGACCGGCTCGGCCAGCTCCTCAGCCATATCGGCGGCAGCT
>DASTJG010000095.1:0-2773 GCA_035716785.1 Anaerolineales bacterium | reverse complement strand
GCCGCACAATTCATACGAGTACTTTTTGGACTCGGGCGGCTTGCTGCCCGGTTCCGACGGCGAGCCGTCGGAATCCAAAGCAACGGTGATCGTCCGCACCACCTCCCCATACTTCTCGCCGAAGAGCGCCATCGCGCCCTCGGCGATCGCGTCCTCGCGGGGCTTCAGCTTGGGGACGACTTCCATGTCCGCCGCAATCGCCTCATTGACGATCCGCTCGACACGTTCGATCTGCTCGGGAGTCATCGCCTCGGGATGGTTGAAGTCGAAGCGCAGACGATCCGGTGCAACCAATGAACCCGCCTGACGGGCATGTTCTCCCAGCACTTTATGAAGCGCGGCGTGCATGAGATGAGTTGCCGTATGGTTGCGCATGATGTCGTGACGGCGCTGGATGTCCACCTCGGCAATCGACAGATCGCCGACTTTTGGCTGGCCCGAAATGACCTCGCCCACATGGACGATCACGCCTGCCGAGGCGCGGCGCATCCCTGTAACTTCAATTTCCCAATCCGCTCCCGCACCAGCAAGAGCTTTGATATAGCCGGTATCATCCACCTGACCGCCGGATTCGATATAGAAGCCAGTCTTCGGAAGAATGACTTCGACTTGATCTCCAAAGGAAGCGACCTCAATCGATTGTCCATTCACGACCAGAGCGAGGACTTCGCCTTCGACGCGCGGGCTGGTGTACGGATCGTATTCCACGCCGTGCTCGCCGAGCTTCTTTTTCTTTTGCAGATCCTTCAAAATGCCTGCAAAGAATTCGGCATCTTCGCCGCCGAGCTTGCCCATAGCTTTGCCACCGCCGGATGCAAGGCTGTGCGCTTCCCTGGCGACCATGAAACCTTCTTCATCCACGTCCATGCCCTGTTCGCGGGCGATGTCGCGTGAAATCTCGAAAGGCAGACCGTAGGTGGCATACAGGTCGAAGGCGCGGTGACCGTCGAGGGTGGTCTGATTCGAAGCGCGCAGATCCGAAAGCAGATTCTCCAGATGAGCAGTACCCGACTCGATGGTCCGCGCGAAGCGGATCTCCTCCCGGGTCAGGTTATCCAGGATCGCGCCGCGACTCTTGACCAGTTCGGGGTAGAACGATCCATATTCTTCGATGACCGGCTCCGCCACTTTGGCAAGGAATGGCTCATTCAATCCGATCTTCGTGCCAAAGCGGGCCGCGCGCCGGATGATCATGCGCGTGATGTAGTTGCGCCCCGCGTTACCAGGCACGACTCCGTCTGCGATCAGGAACGCTGCCGAACGGACGTGATCGGCAACCACTCGATAGGGAGTGAAATCCTTGTACATTGCCTCGCGCGAAACACCGGTCAGCGAGGCAAGCACATCCATCACACCCTTGAAAAGGTCGGTCTTGTAGTTCGAATCGACGCCCTGCAGCACAGAGACGATGCGCTCGAAACCCATACCGGTGTCCACATGTTTGGAAGGCAGCGGCTCGAGACGTCCATCGTCAAAAAGATTGTATTGAATGAAGACGTTGTTCCACAGTTCAAGAAAACGCCCGCAATCGTTGTTGACGCCGCAGACATGCCCCGGCACATCCTGCATGCCGCAGAATTTTTCGCCGCGGTCAATATGGATTTCCGAGCATGGGCCACAGGGACCCGTCTCCGCCATTTGCCAGAAGTTTTCCTTGCGACCGAAGAATAGAACGTGCGACGGATCGAAGCCCGGCTGCTCCTTCCAGATGTCGGCCGCTTCATCATCGCGCGGGATGTTGCCCTGGTCGTCCTGGAAACAGGTCGCATAGAGCTTGTCCTTAGGCAGCCCCCAGACATCGGTGAGCAACTGCCAGGACCAGGCGATGGCTTCCTTTTTGTAATAATCGCCGAACGACCAGTTGCCGAGCATTTCAAAGAACGTGTGATGGGTATCGTCGCGCCCCACGTCGTCGAGGTCGTTGTGTTTGCCAGCCACGCGCATGCATTTCTGCGAATTGACGGCGCGCGTGTACGGGCGCTTGTCGGTGCCGAGGAACACGTCCTTGAACTGCACCATGCCTGAGTTGGTGAAGAGCAGCGTGGCATCTCCACCCGGCACCAGCGACATGGACGGTACAAAGGTGTGTTTATGCTCGACGAAGAAATCTATGAAGGTCTGGCGGATCTCATTCCCGGTCAGTTTTTTGGTCATTCGGACTCCAGAGGGTTAGTGCGGAAATTATACCAAGTGAAGATAGAGGAAAGAGGCGAGAAGAAAGAAAAAGTCCCGAACCTGTAGCAGATCCGGGACTTGGAGTGCAACACCTGATTTCACGCCGCGCGGACAAGTCCCGGGATTCGGGCTGCAGCAGTGGCGGCTTGAAATTTGAATTCTTGTCTCATGATGAAAGATTATACCATGTGAGACAAACAGTGCGATAATAGTGCCTGGAGGATTATTCTTCAATGTCAACCTTCCACATCATCCGCCACGCCGAAAAGGAAAAGGGGGATTTCCGCGTTTCTGGTTTGCCGCACCAGGACCAGCCCCTCAGCCAGAGAGGCTGGGAGCAGTCACGCAAGCTATGCTCCTATTTGTGTGACAAACAGATATCCGCGATCTATGTCAGCCGCTATCAGCGGACCGGACAGACCATCGAGTATGTCGCCGGACAACTGGGCATTACCCCGGTCATGGATGACCGGCTGAATGAGATTGACATTGGCGTGATCGATCCGATGAGCGACGAGGAAGTCCAGGAGAAATATCCCGGGTTTTGGAAAGCCTACACGGAACGCACGGCGGATTTCCGCTTCCCGGGCGGGGAAAC
>DASTJG010000094.1:0-2826 GCA_035716785.1 Anaerolineales bacterium | reverse complement strand
TAAGCTGCATCCTTCAGATTGCCCCACGGACCAAGCAACACGCCCGCATAGATCATCGCCGAGCCAAGCATGATAAAGGCTTTGAAAGCTTCATCCATGCGTGCCGATGGTTTGGCAAGATCGGCAGAGAACGGTCGCACGTTGACCGCGATGTTATCGTGCGGACAGGTGCGGAGACATTCCATGCACAGACCACAGTACGTATTTTTCGTCAGTCCACCGGGGAAGACATCCCAGGGACAGCCATAGCCAGTTGCCGAGCCGTTGTAACAGGGTTTATCTTTGCAGGCAGCACAGATTTGTTTGTCCTTGATCCGCAATTCCAGTGGCGCGGTCTGCGAATACAGGCCGATGAATCCGCCCACAGGGCAGAGGTAACGGCAGAAGGCGCGGCGCTCGTATACGGTGCTCAAGCCGATCGCCGCAAAGAGCATGGCTGCCAGAACGATCCCGGTAATGTTTGGTGTGGTGAGTAGGACACTGCTGAATAAAGCCAGCAGCAGAAAGGATATATTTTGCAACCAGATATTTCGCAGCGCTTTGGGCCAGCGTCGGTTGAGCCACTTCGGCTTCTTATCCGGCGGAGTCAAGACTACGCCGCGCTGGAGCCATTCACCGGGTAAAGGGATCGGGCATACCGCACACCAGCCACGCCCGAAGAAGGGAACCGCCACGAGGATCAGGATCGCCCACCACGCGATCCACACAAAGACGATGCTGAAGTTATGGCTTCCAACCGGAGTACCGATAAGTCCTGCCATGATGGCAAAGATGTATCCGAACAGCATCACGATGAAGACAGCCAATTGGGGCCAGCGGTTTTTGAGTGTGCTCTTGATAAAGGGATTACCGGTAAGTTCGATGCGCGTCATAATGATGTGTTAGTCTCCCGCGCTGCTTCTCTCCTCTTTCTTCTTTCCTTGCAAGGAAAAGGAAGAAAGAGGAAAGATGCCAGCTACACCGAGAACGGCGAGCCCTATCGACCGGTAAAGCCAATCATTTGAGCCAACCGTAAACTTCCCGATCATGAATGGATGCATCGCGCCACAGGTGATGTTGCAGCGGAAACGGAAGGAGCCTGGCTTGTCGGCGACAAAAGTGATCGTAGCCGTCTGCCCCGGATCAGCTTCGACCGAGATGCCATAGCCATCGATGTACAAGCCGTGGACCACATCCATGCTGACCAACTCGATGGTGACCGTATCACCGGGGTTGACTTTGATCTCAGCGGGGGAATAAGCGAACTGGCGCGCCTCCACTCGAAAGGTATGCTCCTGATGTGCAATGGACTGAACCGGCAGCGGTGCGAACGCCACAACCAGTCCAGCCATTACAAGGAGAAGAAGAGAAAAACGAGAACGCATATTAGGGGATATTGGACGGTCCGTACTTGGAGTACGTTGCATCGACATAGGCCAAGGCTTCCTGCGGACTTTTTCCTTCCCGCAGCATTCGCATGACATCCTGTGTGATGTCCACGCAGATGGAGCAGCCGAGCGCATGATTATCAAACGTGATATTGTCTTGTTCATCCACGCTGGAGACATAGCAGTCATAGTTGGAGGCATGCCCAATGTCGCCACAACCGCAGTAACAGGGAATATCTTTCATTACGTCAGGATTGATCGAGGCAAATTGATAGGCCTCTTGCACGGTAACAGGCGCATTTTGAACATCCTCCGGCATTTTATCCATGGGCAGCATGTAAAGGTGGACTTTGCCTGAATCAGAAGACGAACAGGCAGACACCGCGGTTGTTGTCAGCACCATAACAAGTAAGAGGAACAAAAGTTTTTGCATTTTTGAGAACATTTCGCGTCTCCGTATTTAGATGGCTCAATAGTAGTCCTGCAACTAGTTTGCCTCCAGCGTATTATGGCGGGAGAAAGTATGCGCCAAATGGCTTATGACGAATGTCATCTGAGAGCCCAGGATCTCATACGATAGCTAGTGAATGGAGCAGAGCAAAACTGTAGACAGAGAGAGCATCTGATCTGAAAGTTCACCTTGGGATGAAAGACATCGGGGTCATTTCCCTGCTGAAAACTCGAATAGGCAAAGTTGCTTATTAGCTGTAGGTCCAAATGGCTTGCTTGACATGGGGTAGTTCCCCTGCACGAGCTAGGCGAATGCCCACTTGTTGAACATTAGAATGATATTTAGACTTTGTTTCCTGTATTGAATTTGCACTGCCGTTGTATATAGCGCCGGTGCCACAAATGGAGGTTAATAGATGCAAAAGAACCATTCAGACATGTCCAAGATGAGCGAGAATCACTATCGCCACTTAGCCATTATGGCTATCCTTTCGTTTATAGCGATGTATATCCTGATGTATGCAATGGTAAACGCCATTGACAATGTATATAACAATTTCAACCAATTCTATATGGCAGGGCTGATGGCGGCGCCCATGGTCATCATAGAACTTGTCGTGATGAGAGCCATGTATCCAAACAAGCATCTCAATATGCTGATTATTGCAGTTAGCATTGTCGCGCTGCTCGGCTTTTTTCTGTTCATCCGACAACAGACTGGTATTTCAGATAAGCAATTCCTGAGATCCATGATCCCCCATCACTCTGGTGCAATTCTCATGTGCGAGGAGTCCTCGATCCAGGATCCGGAGATTCAGGAACTGTGTGGAACGATCATTTCGAGCCAGCAGGCAGAGATCCATCAGATGGAAGCAATACTGCAAAGACTGGAAGAGTAGCCAACATAATCTGGTTTGGGTGCGAATCAAAATAGCCTATCCAAGTCATTGGATAGGCTATGTATGGAGTCGGGCAGTGATCTAATGCTGGTGTCCCTGTTCGCTCTGGC
>DASTJG010000093.1:0-12594 GCA_035716785.1 Anaerolineales bacterium | reverse complement strand
CAGTGCATCACGATACTTTTCCGGAGCATACCCGAATTTTTGGTAACCCTCTTCCGTTATTGCCAGCGACGACTCTTGGATAGCTATCCCTTCGAAGTTCGGGTGTGAGTCAAACTTCTCACCAAGTGCTTTCCCTAGCTTCACAAACCGTTCGATAAAAAAAGGATGCCAGCGAACAGGACAGTATCCTCCCCAATCCGAATACAGTTCATATTCAGAAAGATACTTGGGCAGCGCACTTTTTTCGGAGAACGACTTATCCATCAAGAACACAACAAGCTGTTTGTCATGTTCCTCAAGGTACTCAAGATCATTCTCTATTAATGTGAAATCATACAGTCCCTTTTCCGGTTCTAATGTTCGCCAAAAGTATCGCTTGTTGACTCCTTTTACTGCCGGATCATCCAGATACTTGATCTGAGTGAGTTCAGCGGTTGTCCCGGGTCCAACAGCAACATAGTGCCCCGGATGAAATTTGATCTCGTTCTTATTTGCTGTACTTGCGTGCTCGGAACATGAACTCAGGAACAGAATTACCACCACAAGTATGATTCTATAGCCCGAATTAATTTCATAGCGCGTTAGCAGCGAGTTAGTGTAGAGCATAGTCATCGTACCAATACTTTTCAGAAAATTATTCCGCCGCTGCGCTCACTGCCGGTGGCGAGAGAACAGTCCGATCTTCCCCTCCGGGCAAATAGAGAGCGACTGCCAGGCCCAAACCGGCTGCCGTCATCAACGGATCCCAAACAATCAATATAAGATCGAGCCGACTCATCGCGATAACTTTCCAGGTGATCACACTTAGAAACAGGTGGCAAAGAATGGCTATGGCAACGGGAATGGCTGCAGCTCGTTGCCGGCTTGGTATGGCGGCAGCCCGCACCAGCCAAACCGGTGCAATCAGTGCTACTATGAAACGGTATGCTACTACTGTCAGGCTCACCACATAAAAGGGGATGTAGTCATTCCAGACGCCATAACGTCCAAAGATAACGATTGGGAGTAGATATCCCAAAAGCATGAGAAAACTAAATCCTTCATATTTACGTGCAAAAAGCATCCCGATGAAAACCAGTAGCAGGAATGGTAGCGAAGTATATCCAAGCCATAGAGATGTTTCAAACAGGTACTTGTTCATCTCTTCCGGAGAAACCCACCAACTCGAGAAAGAACGATAGCCTTCCAGCACGATACGCAAAACAAACAGGGATCCGTAGACCCCAAGCCATATCCAGCCCGTCCTAGAGATCTGACCTCGCTGTACGCCAACCCTGAGCAGTATGCCTAACAAAATCAAGCATATCATGGAGGTGAATAAATATCTCCAGGCATAGATGCTCAATTCTGTGCCAACTAATTCTATCGATTCACGAGCAAACCACTTCCCGATGAACGGCAAGCTCTCAAGCTGGAAACGTTGAACATATTCCCACAACGTTGCATAGAGCAGGCCGAGCGGGATCAAACCCCAGACTGGAAAACGGCGCGTCCACACCCAGACGAGCAGCACAGGCAGGATCAGGAAATAGCCCGCTCGATAGAAGACAAAGTAGAACCAGTCATTGTTTGAAATCACTTGCTCGATCTGGCTGACAAAGAAGATCAGACCAGGGATCAACACCAGCAGCACTCCCTTCCAGGGCAACGGCGCATTCGGAGTAGCTTCCAGCAGTCCGACTCTGGCATGAGGGTCACTGAGATGTTCGCGAATCACCGTGACGATTACATCCGCTAACGTTCGCGACCACAGCGACAGGATTCCCCATCTCCCCTGTCCTTTGTGTGCCTCCCGACACTGGGCTGTAAATACATGGAACATTTCCATTCCATACGCGGTGCGATAGTCCTGCGGGTACAGGCGCAATAACCATCGATAAACGCGTTGCGATGATGCAACCCATCCGTTCATGTTCATAAATGCGCTCCTCAACTCAGTGGATTGTCAGATAGGCGTTTCGAGCGCGCAGCTTTCACAGCCTGCGTCAATCGCTCATTCTCCTCCAGAGCCAGCCTGCGTCCAGCTGCCGTCAGCCGGTAGTAGCGCCGCCGCTCATCGTCCAGCTCAGGGTCCGGGCGTTCGTCCACCTCCTCGATCAGGCTCGCTGCCAGCAGTCGTTTGATCGTGCCGTACAGCGTGCCGGGACCGAGTTTGATGCGTCCGGCAGTCTGGTTCTCTACATCTTTCATGATGGCATAGCCGTGCTTATCGCCATCCGCCAGAGCCAGCAGGATGTGAAAGACGGCTGGCGTCAATGGCTGGCCGGGAACAAGGGATGAACTTGCATGGGGCATAAGACCTCTTCTATATCTATTATAGATATATCTATAGTAGATATACTAGCAGGAATAGTGTAACCTGTCAAGAGCCTTTCCTCGTAGACGATATAATTACTTTATGACTAACGTTTCGCTCAACACAAGCAAACCACCGGCCAGCATCGCTTTGGAAAAACTCAATATCCCCCACCAGGTCTTTCGACATGAGAGGCGCGTGGAGTCGCTTGAGCAGGCGGCTTCCGATCGTAAGCAGAGACCTGAACAGGTTGTGCGCAGTATCCTCTTTCAAATTCGACCTGAGGAGTTCGTGATGGTCCTCGTCGCCGGACCGGCACAGGTGGATTGGAGAAAACTGCGGCAACTCGTCGGGCGGTCGCGCATACGCATGGCCACGGAGGAAGAGGTGCTGGCAGTCACGGGATACCGCGTCGGGACAGTGAGCCCATTCGGGTTGAAGAATCCGGTCAAGGTCCTGATCGATGCGAGCGTGTGGAACGAGGATGAAATTTCTACAGGGTCGGGAGTCCGCAATACAGCGATCATCCTGAAAAGCGCCGACCTGCGTCGGGCGCTAACAGAAGCAGAAATTGTTTCGTTAACAGAGTAAACATCCATCGCAGCCCAGGGTAACGGATATCGATCCACAGGGTTTAGTCAATAGAACTTTACGCACTATGTGAGGGAGCATGATCACTCTGCGAGATTTATTGAGGAGTGCAAGTCGAACATTTGCAATTGGTATAGAGCAATTGCCAGCCATATTATGCGATGCGGCAACGGTTGCGTATCTGCTTTTACGGGTTTCCGATTACCTGGAAGATAACGAGGATATGACGGCTGAGGACAAAATAAAGCTGCTGAACCTATGGGTGGACATCCTCGAAGGCAAGGCAAAAAGTGAAGAGCTAACCAGCAAGATCCAAAATGTAGATACGTCCAACCCGGATGCAGTGGTTGCCCAGCATACCGCGGATATTTTGGCACGCCTCGCTACTCTTCCAAAAGAAGTACAGGAGATCATCACTCATCAGGTCATCCACAGTAGCCTGGGCATGGCGCGCTGGGTGGAACGCGGACCACAGGTCAATGATGAAACCGACCTGGATGATTACATGTTCGAAGTCGCCGGCAGGGTGGGCTATTTGCTCACCCATCTCTTTGCCTGGTATTCCTCTGCCATTCGCAATAAGAAAGATCTGCTCCTTCCGCTCGCGCGCGAATTCGGACTGGCATTGCAAACGGTGAACGTGATCCGCGGTTTACGCAAGGATTATGAGCGCGGCTGGGTATTTGTGCCGAAGAAGTTTCTGGCACAGGTCAACTTAACAGCGCATGAACTATTTCAACCGGAAAATCGCGCCGAGGCGATCCAGGTGCTCGATATGCTGGCTGACAAGGCGGAACGCCACCTGCATGCCGCGCTGGCATGCATCAAGACCTTGCCTCCCTGGCAGCATCGCATTCGGCTGGCCTGCATCTTCCCGCTGATGTTCGCCATCCGCACCCTGGCGATCAGCCGCCGGAATGCCCAGGTGTTCGAGAACGAAGCCAAGATTTCACACGCCGAAGTAAAACAAATCGTAACCAGTTCAACACTGTGGGGGTGGTCGAACATCTGGCTGGATAATTATTATCGGAAGCTGAATGTGATGGCGGAAAAGTAGTTACTTCATTTACCCAGAACATCTCCAGGCACATCCATCGGCTTCTCCACCACGGGAAGCCGATATTGTCTTTAACCTCCTTGACATAATTCAGCAACCGAATTATGATTTAGTCAATAAAGCCTATTAGTTTAGTAGTCTTTCACGGCAATCATGAGACTTTCCAAACGCGGTGAATACGGCCTGCGGGCAATGATCACACTGGCGGAACCCGCCAAGCAAGACAACTCCCCTGTCATGATGCGGATCAAGGAGATCTCGCAACGCGAGCAAATCTCACCCAAATTCCTGGAGCAGATCCTTTTGACGCTCAAGAACGCGGGCCTGCTTCACAGCAAAATGGGTGTTAGCGGCGGGTATTACCTGGCCAGGTCAGCCAGCGAGATCACGCTCGGGCAGGTCTTCCGTGTGCTGGATGGCCCTATCGCTCCGATCAATTGCGTGAGCCAGACAGCCTATGAGTCCTGTGGCTGCCCGGATGAACAAACCTGCGGCCTGCGGCTGGTCATGAGCGACGTCCGCAACGCGATCGTGGGCATCCTGGATACCACATCCCTTGCCGATGTGATCAAACGGCAGGGCGCGCTGCGTAAAAAACTTGGGCTCAAACAGAACCAGGGAAAAGCGTGAAAAGATGTTTTTTTGCCGGAAAGCCTACTAAGGCTATAGACTTTCTAGTAGATTAATGATATAAAAGGAGATACACGATGAGAAGGCAATTTTTGAGCCTGTTGTCTGTACTGATGGTTCTTTCCCTGTTCCTGTCGGCATGCGGTACCCCGGCAGAAAACCCCCAGGCTGCCGCGAACGATGAACTGAGCGGCACGATTTCTGTCTCGGGTGCGTTCGCCCTCTACCCCATGATGACCGTCTGGGCGGAGGAATTCACCAAGCTTCACCCGGATGTCCAATTTGACGTCCAGGGTGGCGGCGCAGGCAAAGGCATGACCGATACCATTACAGGCTCGGTGGACATTGGCATGATCTCACGCTCGATCAAGCCCGAAGAGGAATCGCAAGGCATCTTCTGGGTCTCTGTGACAAAGGACGCCGTCTTCCCGATCATCAGCCAGGAGAACCCTGTCGCAGCGGACATTCTGGCCAAGGGCATCAGCCAGGAAACCTTCAACAAGATCTTCATCACGAATGAGATCAAAACCTGGGGCGAACTGGTTGGCAAACCCGAGCTCACAGACGAGATCCACGTTTACACCCGTTCTGACGCGTGCGGCGCGGCAGAAATGTGGTCCAAGTTCGCGGGCGGCGAAGTCCAGGATGACATCAAAGGCATCGGCATCAATGGAGAGCCTGCGCTCGTCGATACGGTGATCAAGGATCCGCTCGGCATTGGCTTCGGCAATTTGAACAGCATTTTCGACCTGAGCACCGGGAACATGGTGGCAGGAGTCCTCCTTCCACCTATCGATATCAACACGAATGGACAGGCAGACGCCGAAGAGGTGTACAAAGTAAAGGAAGACGCCTTCAACGCCGTTGCGAACGGCACCTATCCATCCCCGCCCGCCCGTTTCGAAAACCTGGCTACCAAGGGTCAACCCACCGGACTCACACTGGCGTTCATCGAATGGATTTTGACCGATGGACAGCAGTATCTCGAACAGGCCGGCTACGTTCCGCTCACCGCAGACCAACAGGCCGAGTCGCTGGCAAAACTTAAAAGCGCAAATGAATGAAGTAAACAATCTTTCCAATCTCAAAACCAATTTTCAGGCGGAAGGTCGGGCAACCCGACCTTCCGCCGCGGCTCGCAGGCGACAGGATCAGACTGCACGACACGCATTTTTTGTCATTACCCTCCTGCCCGTCATCCTGATCCTCATCGTGACAGTGGCTTTGTTCCTGCGCGCCTGGCCCATCCTGAGCACCTACCCGTTATCCGATCTGCTGCTGGGCGACGTCTGGAAGCCCAGCAACGGGCAATTCGGTCTCAAACCTTTTATTCTCGGCACGGTTTGGGTGACCGTAGTCGGTGTGCTGCTTTCGGTCCCGCCTTGTTTGCTGGTGTCCATCTATCTTGCGGAATATGCACAGACCGCCACACGCACGGTCGCCAAACCCATTCTGGATCTGCTGGCCGCGATCCCTCCGGTTGTGTATGGAGTCTGGGGACTCCTGGCCATCGTCCCGTTTGTGGATGAGGTGCTGGCGCCTCTTTCGGACCGTTGGCTGGGTTCCGTTTCGATCTTCGCCATCAACCAGCCGACAGGCTTCGGCATCCTGGCCGGCGGTATCGTGCTGGCCGTAATGATCGCGCCGCTCATCATCTCCGTTGTCTATGAGGTGTTCTTAACCGTTCCCAATGACTTGAGACAGGCATCGCTTGCCGTTGGGGCAACGCAGTGGCAGACCATCCGGAATGTTGTACTGCCGCAAGTCCAGCCGGGGATCATTGCCGCGGTGGTCCTGGGTGCCTCCCGCGCGCTTGGCGAAACCATCGCAGTGCTGATCGTGGTGGGCAACGTCCCGAACATCCCGACCTCCATCTTCGACTCGGCCTACCCGCTCCCGGCATTGATCGCTAACAATTACGGCGACATGATGTCGATCCCGCTGTATGATGCGGCGCTGCTGGGCGCGGCGCTCGTCTTACTGGTAGTCATCCTGATCTTTAACATTATTTCCATGCTGGTTCTCCAGAGAGTATCGAGGCGAAAATGGGCATGAAGAAAAAACACTGGCAGAAACGCCATCTCGTTGAATTGTTTATGAAAACCATCATGCGCGTTTCTTTTGTCATCGTGGCAAGCGCGCTGGGTCTTATCTTGTGGACGATCATCTCACGCGGACTGCCTGCCCTTAGTTGGGACATGCTCACCCAGGTTCCCAAAGGCGGCTTTTACATGGGCAAGGAGGGCGGCGTGTTGAACGCGATCATCGGCTCGCTGTACCTTGCCATCGGTGGGACGTTGTTAGCGATCATTTTCAGCCTGCCCATTGCGCTGTACCTCAAGGCATACATCGGCGACTCGAAGTGGGGGCAATACGTCCGCCTCTCGCTGGATGTTCTATGGGGCATCCCATCGATTGTTTATGGCGCATTCGGCTTTACGCTGATGATCGCCATCGGACTGCGCGCCTCCCTGCTGGCCGGCATTATTGTGCTGGCGCTGGTGGAACTTCCCATCATGGCCCGCGCCATGGATGAAGTCATCCGCCGCATGCCTGAAGATCTGGAACATGCCGCGCTCGCGCTGGGTTCCACCAAATACGAGGTCGTGCTCAAGATCGTGATCCGCCAGATGCTGCCGGGCATCGTCACCGCCATTCTGCTCGCGTTCGGCCGCGGCATCGGTGATGCGGCCTCTGTGCTTTTCACAGCCGGGTACACCGACCGGATTGTCACATCGTTGATGCGTCCGACTGCGTCGCTGCCGCTGGCAGTATTCTTCCAACTCGGCTCGCCTTTCCCTGAAGTGCAGCAACGCGGCTATGCATCGGCGTTGATCCTGACCATGATCGTGCTGGTGATCAGTTTGGGTTCACGCTGGTTGTCCGCGCGTTTGAACAGATATACAGTGAAATAATTTTGGAGTCCAGAAGCCTGCTTCTGGCTTTCCGCCAGCACGCCCTTCGGGCAGTGGCTGACTCCAAAAGGAGATTTTATGGATGCTCATATTCAAGTCAAAAATCTGGATGCGTACTACGGCAGGAACCAGGCATTAAAGAATATCAATATCGAAATCCCAAAGAACCAGGTTACCGTCATTGTCGGTCCTTCGGGCTGCGGCAAAACCACTCTGCTGAAAACCTTTAACCGTTTTCTTGAATTGACCGAGGGTGCAAAGATCACAGGTGAAGTACTGGTGGACGGGGAAAATATTTACGACAATGATGTGGACGTGACGGAGGTTCGCAAAGCAGTCGGGTTGCTCGCGCAGCGCCCCTCCCCTCTGCCGATGTCCATCTACGACAACGTGGTCTATGGCATGCACATCCACAGGATGAAGAAGGAGCGCAAGGAATATAAGCAGGCTGTTCGTCACTATCTGGAGATCGCCGGTCTGTGGGAGGAAGTGCAGAAGCGACTGCACGATCCCGCCACCAGCCTGTCGATTGGGCAGCAGCAACGCCTCTGCCTGGCCCGCGGCCTGGCCGTCGAACCCGAGATCATTCTCGGCGACGAACCGACCTCGGCGCTCGATCCCATTTCTTCGCAGAACATCGAACAGCGTCTGCTCGATCTAAAAAAGGAATACACCATCGTCATTGTGACCCATACGTTGCGACAGGCAAAACGTCTTGCCGATCATGTCATCTACATGTACCTTGGTGAAGTGATCGAGGCAGGACCTGCCAAGGAGGTATTCAACAATCCAAAAGACGTACGTACAAAACAATATCTGGAGGGGTTGTTCTAAACACGTTCCGGAAGAAACGTAAAAGCACATCACAGATATAGGAGTAATTTCATGATCGAAACGATCCTTTTGTACGTGTTGGTGGGGTTCGCCGCCCAGATGATCGATGGCGCGCTGGGCATGGCCTATGGCGTCAGTTCGAATACATTCTTGCTCAGCGTGGGGGTGCCGCCCGCCATTGCCAGCGCCAGCGTCCATGTGGCAGAGACATTTACTACGGCTGTATCGGGAATTTCACACTGGCGGCTGGGGAATGTCGATCGGGAGCTGTTCAAAAAGTTGATCATCCCTGGTGTACTGGGTGCAGTCGTGGGCGCCTATATCCTTTCGAACATCGATGGCAACGTTATCAAACCCTGGATCTCTGCCTACCTTTTGATCATGGGGATTGTCATCCTGGTTAAGGCGTTACGCAGCAATCACACCGAACAGAAGGTGACCAGCCATATCAGCATCCTCGGCGTGATCGGCGGTTTCTTCGATGCCATCGGCGGCGGCGGCTGGGGTCCCATCGTCACGACGACACTGGTGGCACGCGGCAACAATCCGCGTTTTACAATTGGCTCGGTTAACACATCTGAGTTCTTTATCACTTTTTCGCAGTCGGTGGTCTTCATCTTTGCCCTGTTCTCCGACCTGGTATCCAACTGGGCAGTGATCGTTGGTTTGCTGCTCGGCGGGGTGATCGCAGCACCGTTTGCTGCCGTGGTCGCCAAGAAGTTACCGGCGCGGCTGCTCATGGGCATGGTCGGTCTGCTCATCATCGGATTGAGTATCCGCACGATTTATCAGGCTTTGACGTAGTTAATAACCTTGCGAAGCTTGTCCTGAGTGCAAGGACTCAAGGGGCCGGCTTTCGCAAGGCGGGCTTTATTCACCCTATGCCCGGAATGATACGATAACGAGTCTTCCGGGCATTTTCTCTTCATACATTTTGGGGGTTATAATCTATTCCATGAAACGAACTGGTTTGCTGCTTATATTCCTTGCCTCCCTGCTGATGGCATTCCAGCCGGCGCGCGCCCAAAACGATGGCCCGCTTGCTCTGGTCATGACCGCCGATGGACCGATCATGCCGCCGATGCTCGAATACATCAAGCGCGGCATTGAAACTGCCGAGCGGCGCAATGCCGAAGTTTTGATCATTCAGCTTAACACGCCCGGTGGGAGCCTGGACACCATGTTCACCATCATCCAGGAGATCCGTGCAAGCAAGGTGCCGGTCGCCGTCTATGTCGCGCCGAAGAATGCGATGGCTGGGAGCGCGGGCGCGATGATCACGATGGCCGGGCACGTCTCCGCGATGGCTCCAGAGACCTCCATTGGCGCCTCCAGCCCGATCAGCAGCTCGGGCGAGAATCTCACGACCACTGCAGAAGCCAAGGCGAAGGAGATCACAAAAGCCGCGATCCGTGATATTGTGAGGCCGCGCGGCGAAAAAGCCCTCGAACTGGCGGAAGCCATGATCGATGAAGCCAAAGCTGCCACAGCTGAGGAAGCCCTTGAAGTCGGGTTGATCGATTTTGTCGCGGATGACCTGGAAGACCTGCTGCAAGCCCTAGATGGTTTTACCGTCCAAATGAAAGATGGGCAAGAAACCATCAACACCGCAAACGTTGAAACAGAACCGTTCGAGATGAGTTTCATCGAGCAGTTCCTGCTCTTCCTCACGGACCCAAACATCGCTTTTTTGTTGCTGGCAATTGGCGTGCAGGCCATCCTGATCGAAATCTCGAGTCCCGGTGGCTGGGTGGCTGGCTTTATCGGTGTGGTCTGTCTCACGCTCGCCATCTACGGCATGGGCGTGCTGCCGGTCAACTGGTTCGGCATCATCTTTTTGCTGACTGCCTTCGTACTATTCATTCTGGATATCAAAGCGCCGACTCACGGCGCGCTGACCACCGCGGGTGTGGCCTCATTCATTGTCGGCGCGCTGGTGTTGTTCAATTCGCCCGGTACGCCGCAGTTCCAGCGTGTGTCTGTTCCGCTGGTGGTCGCGACAGGATTCATCATCGGCTTGTTGTTCATGATCATCCTGATGTTCGCACTGCGCGCCCTGAAGGTGCCGATCCGCGCGGGAGTGGAATCCTTCGTCGGGAGAACGGGAATGGCCCGAACGGCGGTTGAAGGAAGCGGCGGACAGGTCCAGTTAGGTTCTGAGCTGTGGTCGGCAGAATCCGTCGACGACTCCGAACCGATCGGTAAGGGAGACCGGGTGGAAGTCGTCGAGGTAAGAGGTTTGAGATTGAAAGTCAGGAAAGTAAAATAACATTTCTGCTCCCAGTACCGTCCCCGGCGCTGGATACGCCGCCGAGGACGGCGGCTCGAGCTATAAAGGACCTTATGCCTGTTACCCCTACGAGAGACCGGGTCATCCCTGAACGTGACGTCCGCCCGCTGCGCCGCCCAGATTGGATCAAGGTGCGCGCCCCCTCCGGCGAGACGTATGAATGGCTGCATGGATTGATGCGCAAGAAGGAATTGCACACCGTCTGTGAAGAAGCCATGTGCCCGAACCTGGGTGAGTGCTGGGGCAGCGGGACCGCGACATTTTTGATGCTCGGGGATGTGTGCACGCGCACCTGCGCGTTCTGCGATATCAAACACGGCAAGCCCGCCCTGCTGGATTGGAGCGAAGCCGAGCGCGTGGCGCAAGCTGTCAAAGCGATGGAACTCAAACACGCGGTCATTACCTCTGTCAACCGCGACGAACGCCGGGACGGCGGTGCGCCGATCTTTGCGATGGTCATTCGCCGTATCCGCGAGCTGCGACCGGGTTGTTCGATCGAAGTCCTGATCCCCGATTTCAAGGGCTCCCTCGAAGCCCTGAAGATCGTCATGGATGCCCGCCCTGAAATTTTGAATCACAACGTGGAGACGGTTCCGCGCTTGTTCAAAACTGTCCAGCCGCAGGACAGCTATGACTGGGCCGCCGCGACTTTATCCAACGCCAAGAAGCTCGACCCCGAAGTGTTGACCAAGTCGGGCATCATGGTGGGGCTTGGCGAGGAGATGGACGAGATCAAAGAAGTGATGCGCGACCAGCGCTCCTGGGGTGTGGACATCCTGACCATCGGCCAATACCTGCAGCCGAGCAAGAAGCACATGCCCATCTCGCGCTATTACACCATGGAGGAGTTCGCCGAATTGCGCGACTACGGCAAAGAGATTGGCTTCAAGTGGGTGGAGTCGAATCCGCTGGTGAGGTCATCGTATCACGCCGCGGAACAGGTGCGGGCATTGAGTGTGGTGCACAGGAAGTTGTATGGAGAGAGCCAGTAAGCAGTAGACAGTGTTCAGTAATCAGTAGCTCCCGTCGGGTTGAAAGATCAGCGGGAGTTTTTGATTCCCTATCAGTAAACATATAGTCGATGGAAGATATTCGCTGCTCATCCCATCAATGAAAATTGGTATCTATGATGTGTACATGTTCGAAAGCAGCAAAGGAGATTGTGAATGAATAGCAACGAGCACTATGAAACTCTCGATCCCGAAAACTGGGAGGAAATGCGTTCCCTCGCTCATCGCATCGTCGATGACGCCATGACCTATCTGGAGACCGTCCGCGAGCGGCCGGTCTGGCAGCCGGTACCGGAGGAGGTGGCGGCCCGGTTCGACGAACAGGCCCCTCGCAAATCCACTGAAGCGAATATGGTGTATGAGGAGTTTGTGGAAAACATCCTCCCCTACCCGATGGGCAACATCCATCCACGTTTCTGGGCATGGTACATGGGCAACGGGACCGTCTTTGGCGCCCTGGGTGAGTTCCTCGCGGCGGTCATGAATCCCAACCTCGGCGGCGGCAACCACGTCGCCAGCCTGGTGGAGGGCCAGGTGGTCAACTGGATGAAGGAAGTGCTCGGTTTCCCGCCCGATGCGAGCGGATTGCTCGTCAGCGGCGGCTCCATGGCAAACTTTGTTGGTCTCGCGGTCGCCAGGAATACAAAAGCAGGCTTCAACGTCCGGGAGATGGGAATGCAAGCGGCTCCTCAACAATTGACCGTTTATGCCTCCACCGAAGTACACAGTTGTAACCAAAAAGCTGTCGAATTGCTGGGTATCGGCAGTCAACAGTTTCGAAAAATCCCTGTGAACGATGATTACACCATCGACCTGAAAGCTCTGGAACAAGCCATCGCCGCGGACCGGGCGGCAGGCTACCGTCCGATCTGTGTGATCGGGAACGCGGGGACGATCAACACCGGCGCGATCGACGACTTGAATGCCCTGGCCGATCTAAGTCAGCGTGAAAATCTGTGGTTCCATATCGA
>DASTJG010000092.1:0-2460 GCA_035716785.1 Anaerolineales bacterium | reverse complement strand
AATTTTGTAAATGTGCGGCGCTTCGGCCCAGATCGCTTTTTTGAGCGCGCCATCCCAAAGGACCTGAGGTTCTCCAAGGAGGTGCATGGTTTTTAAATCTAGCTCCTGAAGCCAGATCTCGGTGTGTCCCTTGTATTGGCTCTGAGCAGCCATGCGATTCCCAACATACCAAACGCGCCCATCGTCATCGAAGAGGAGAGATGGATCGATACCTGGTGCATCTTCCAGCCACACTGGCTCGGACCACGGTCCGGCTGGATCCGTGGCAGTGACGATGAAGTTGCCGGACTTTGTCTTTCCATCTACCAGTGTATTAACGACGTAAAACGTACCGTTGGAAAAACGGATGGTCGGCGCGTACAACCCGCCTGATGGACGAACGCCCTGAAGGGGAAGCTGGGAAGCACGGTCCAACACATGTCCAATCTGATGCCAGTGGACGAGATCGCGGCTGTGGAAGATAGGCAAACCGGGAAAATATTCGAATGTGGATGTAACTAAGTAATAATCATCCCTAATCCGGCAGATGGACGGGTCAGGATAAAAACCTGGCAGGATGGGATTACGAAACATTTTATGCAAGAGGATTAACCTTTGACGGCGCCTGCAGTGAGGCCTGAAATGATCTGGCGCTCAGCGAATAGATAGAAAATGAGCGTTGGGATGGAAGAGAGGGCTACAAACGCTGAGACCAGGGCTAAATCCTGTCCCCATTGACCCTGAAATTGCATCGTGCCCAGTGGCAAAGTCCAAAGTTCATCGCTGTTCAATACCACGAGCGGCACAAGCAAATCATTCCAACTGCTGATCATCGTCAGCGCTGCGACGGCCCCCAGGGCTGGGCGTGCCAACGGGAGCAGGATACGCCAGAAGAAATCAAAATTATTACAGCCATCGATGTACGAAGCATCCTGCAATTCAGCCGGGATGGCGGTAAAGAACCCGCGCAGGATCATGATGTTGCCAGAGATATTGAACGCGATCTGCACCAGGCAAACGCCAACCAGGCTATCGATCAAGGGTATGCCCATCTCATTCATCTGGCGCAATACAAAATAGACAGGCAAGATCGCAACGTTGATGGGGAACATCAGACCCATGGTCAACAGGTTGAACATCCACGGCTTATTCTTGAACTCCAGGCGTGCAAAAACAAAGGCAGCCAGGCCACAAACGAGAACCACGCCCGCAGTTGTTGCCAACATGAGAAGCACACTGTTCCGCATCAAGCGCCAGAACGTGGGCTGAGTCAATATCCCCACCAGGTTTTCCCAATGCGGGGGATTGGGGATTGTATATGGGTGTGAATACATTTCACCGGTCGTCTTAAGGCTGCCAAAGATCAGGATCACGAGCGGCACAAAGATAATCACCACCACGATGATAAGAATGAGATACTGAAAAAACCTTGTTAAGAATTTTTGTGCTGCAGCCGAACGAGGAATGGGACGGGAGGCTTCCATAAATGCACCTTTTAGAGTCCGGTCAGGTAATCGGGTTGGCGTGTCAGGCGCAGGTAAATTAGGGAAAAGATCAGGCAGAGGATGAACATATAAATCGCCACTGCAGAACCATAACCAAGCTGGAACCGTATAAAGCCAAAGCGATACATGTACGTTGCCAACATTTCACTCGCGTTGACTGGTCCACCCTTCGTCATGACCCAGAAAGGAATGAACTGTTGAATTACGCCAAGCACAGATAAATAAACAGACGTACGGATCGTACTGCCCAACAGGGGCAGGGTGATATAGAAGAAATTCTGAAAATTACTTGCGCCATCGATGCGAGCAGCTTCTTCAAGCTCGATGGGAATGTTTTGAAGCCCCGCTAAATACAAGAGCATGTGAAAGCCGAAGTACTTCCACGTAATCGCGATAAAGATCGAGAACAAAACAATTTTCGGATCGCTCAACCAGCCAATCGGCTCCCCTCCCAGGCCTACTACGATCGCGTTGAGCAGACCGCGATCCGGGTCGGGGTTGTAGAGCAGCATCCACATGATCGCGACATTCACTTCGGAAAGAACATAGGGCATGAATAAAATGGTGCGGAAAAGCCCGCGCCCAGGGAGTCCACGTCCCACCATGACCGCCAACGCTAACGCTAAGGGCAGCTGAATCCCCACCGAGAAGATAATGATCAGGAGCACATTCCTGACCGCTTTTAGAAACACTTGATCGCTGAGAATATCTTTGAAATTCTGCAGCCCTACGAAATCGACTGCTGGTCCCAGGCCATTCCAATCGAACATGCTGAAATAGATCGAGCGAAAAATGGGGTAAATTACGAACAGCAGAAAGAGAATAAGAGCAGGCAGCAGGAACAGGGCAATGAGCAAAGAGTCTTGAAAACGGCGAGGGGCGCCCGTTACACGTTTTAATTTCAGAACATCTGGAATGGCAGGAAGTTGTTGCATACGGCGACTCCATTTTTGCGGACTTCGTGGCGCTATGTCGA
>DASTJG010000091.1:0-6455 GCA_035716785.1 Anaerolineales bacterium | reverse complement strand
CGCTTCTTCGCCAAGGGCAGGGGAATTTCTTCCTCTCACCCGTGGGCCGCTTATGCAGTCCGTGATCATCCTCGCATAGGATTTCTGCTTCTCAATGATTCCTCTGCTTC
This sequence comes from Anaerolineales bacterium, assembly GCA_035716785.1. Classification (GTDB taxonomy): domain Bacteria; phylum Chloroflexota; class Anaerolineae; order Anaerolineales; family Villigracilaceae; genus Defluviilinea. Next base: position 6,345 of record DASTJG010000091.1, on the reverse strand, counting down.
GGCTGTCTTCCCGACAAAGCGGATTTCTGATTTTCCGCATGCGGCGGATGCCATTGTTCTGGGATGCCGGCGTGATGGTTATGTGGAGGTGCGTTTGATCGCTTTCCCTGAGCTGGATCTTCTCTACTCAAGCGCGCCGCTCACAGAACTCTGTTCCCCTTGAAAATGAACCGCCTCGCTTCCAAGCTGTTAGCCTGGTACCGAACCCATAAACGGACTCCCCCCTGGCGCGATCACCCGGACCCGTACGCTGTGTGGGTCTCTGAAATTATGCTGCAGCAGACGCGCGTGGAAACGGTCATTCCCTATTTTGAAAAATGGCTGCGCTTGTTCCCGAATGTTCAATCGCTGGCGAATGTCTCAGAGCGGGACGTGCTCAACGCCTGGGAGGGACTTGGCTATTACAGCCGTGCCCGCAATTTGCACAAAGCGGCAAAGATCGTAACAGAGCAGCACAACGGCGAGCTCCCGCGTGACCTCGATGAACTGCGCAAGCTGCCGGGCATCGGTCGTTATACCCTCGGCGCGATCGCCTCGATCGCGTTCGGTATGGATGTCTCTGCATTGGATGGGAATATCAAACGGGTCTACGCGCGCATCTTCGATGTGACACAGCCGGTCGATTCGCCCGCGGGCGAGAAGATCTTGTGGCAACTGGCAGACGAGAATTTGCCCAAAGGACACGCAGGCGATTACAACCAGGCTCTGATGGACCTCGGCGCGACGATCTGCGTGCCAAAGAATCCGCGCTGCCTGATCTGCCCGGTGATGGAATTGTGTCAGGCTCAGCAGAAGGGCGTGCAGGGCCAGCGACCTGTGAAGACGCCCAAAAAAGATGTACCCCATTATGTTCATGCGGCGGGAGTGATCGTTGAGAGGGGAAAAGTTTTGCTGGCGCAGCGCACGTCGCAGGGATTGCTCGGAGGCATGTGGGAATTCCCGAATGGACGCGTCGACGGTGACCCCGCGCGAGAGTTGCCCAAAGCTTTGAAAACGGGATACAACCTCCGGCTGAGAGTGACTGAGCTTCGCGCAGAGCGGAGTGAGCCGAGAGGCGAACGCAGACGACCCCGGCACCCCCCGGCACCGACCCGTGATTTGCTAGGCAAATCAGGCGGTGTGCGCCCGGGGCAGGTGAGCGCACATAAGCAGGAGTCGCTTGGCATCGTCCAACATGGCTACTCTCACTTCAGCGTCACGACGTATGTGTTTCGCTGCGAGCTGCTTGCGCCGCCTAAAGCGTCCAATTTGAAGTGGGTCCGGTTGAAAGACCTGGATACCTATCCCATGGGAAAGATCGACCGGCAGATCGCGGAGATGATCGCGAAAAAATAAGCCCGACCGTTTTTGGTCGGGCTGTTGTGTGTAATTTACCCCTTGCTCAATGTCACAAGCACCATCGGTCTGCGCTTGGTCTCTTCATAAAGATACGACTTGACCGCGTTGACGATATCCTTTTCGTTATCCCAGCCGCCGCCGTTGACCACGTGCATGATCCGCTTGCGGACCTCGGGGATCATCTCCTCAGCGTCTTCCGGCGAGACAAAGCCGCGCGTGATGATCTCGGGATCGTGCAACAAACGCCCGCTCAACTTGTCCACGCTGACGTCGATCAGGAAGATGCCGTTGCGGGCAAGCTTGCCGCGCTCGCGCATGATATCGTAATCCACGTCGCCGATGGACTGTCCGTCGACAAAAACGTATCCGCCGGGGATGCGCTCGCCGAGCTTGATCTTGCCGCCCGAGAGTTCAACGACCTGGCCGTTCTCGACCACGATCACATTCTTTTCAGGAACACCAACCTCGACCGCCAGCCCGGCGTGTGCCCTCAGTTGACGCAGCTCTCCGTGGATCGGCAGGAAGTGCTTGGGCCGGACGATATTCAACAACAGCTTTTGCTCCTCCTGGCTGGCATGACCGGACACATGGATGGGTGCCATCGAGTCATAGATCACGTTCGCGCCGCGCCGCAGCAGACGATTGATCGTCTTGCTGATGCTCTCCTCGTTGCCCGGGATCGGGTGCGATGACAGGACTACGGTGTCGTTCGGCTTCAGGTCGAACTGACGGTTCGTCCCGGCAGACAGGCGTCCCACGATGGACGAGGGTTCGCCCTGTGAGCCGGTACACATCAACACTACCTTGTGATCCTGCATTTGCAAGGCCTGGTCGAGCGGCACGAGGATCTCATCGGGGATGTCGAGATAGCCAAGCTTGCGCGCGATCTTGACGTTGTCGACCATGCTGGAACCTGCCAGCGCCATTTTTCGCCCATGCTTAGCCGTGGCTTCTGCCACCTGCTGAATGCGCGAGATCAACGATGCAAACGTCGCCACGATGACGCGTCCCGGTGCCTCGCTGAAGACCTTGTCGAACGCGGGCCCGATCACCATCTCGGAGGGGGTCCAGCCGGGGCGTTCGGCATTGGTCGAGTCGGAGAGCAATAGATCCACGCCGCGCCGCGAAAAATCCGCCAGCTTGGCGTAGTCGGTCGGCCAGCCATCCACCGGCGTGTGATCGAACTTGAAATCGCTCATGTGAACGACCAGCCCGGTGGGCGTGGTAATTCCCAGTCCCACCGAATCGGGGATGGAGTGGCAAATGTGGAAGAACTCCACTTTGAATGGGCCGATCTCAACCGTATCGCCAGCTTCCACGGTGTGGAGCATGGCTTTGGTGGCATGACCGTTATTTCCACTGTTTCGTGCCAGTTTGACTTCGATCAGACCGCGGGTCAGGCGGGTCGCGTAGACAGGTGCAGAGATATCGTTCAAGACATGGTGAATGGCACCAATGTGGTCTTCATGTCCATGCGTAATGACGATCCCTACTACCTTGTCAGCTTTCTGGCGCAAATACTCATAATCGGGAATGATGTAATCGATTCCGAGCATATCGTTACGGGGGAACATAATGCCTGCGTCCACAACCAAAATCTGGTTGTGGAACTCATAGGCAGTCATGTTCTTGCCCACTTCCCCAAGTCCACCCAGGGGAATGATCTTCAATTTTCCGTGCTTACTCATTACTATATTTATCCTCACTAATTTAAAAAGTTATTTATCCGCCAATGGCGGTTAAGGTCTGGGTCTTAATCAATAAGCCCCCGCTGACTTGCTCGCGAGGGCCATCACGTACCAAAGCGATTGTTCCAAACAAACTGCCCAAGAGGGCAGACAAAGTCAACTCTAACGTCGAATAGTATAGCAGGGCACGGGCGATTTGTAAAGCGAGGATCATGTCGTTGCGAGCCTAAGGCGAAGCAACCCCGTTTCCTTCCCAGCCGTTTCCTGACTTCGTTAAACTCACTTTTTGCTCCGCTCTCGCTTTTGCCGTTCCATCATCAGGCTGAATTCAACCTGCTTTTGCTGGATCTGCTTCCTGATTTGCTGCTTTTTCTTCTCATCGAACACGGCTTCCAGCACCCGTTTCAGCTCGGCGATTTCCCTGAGCAGGTCGACTTCGCGGGGGGTCATGCCTGTGTTCTTCAGGACCGAATTGGCAATCCGCATTTCTTCGGGTGTCTCAAAATATTCGGTCAAGTCGATCGGCTTGCCCTTGCCCGGCAGATTATCGAACTCACCGCGTTCCATCGCCTCTTTGATGAGGGCTTCGACAGTGCGATCGAACGACATTATTTCTCCTCTTCAGCAGTTTCCGCTTCGCGGCTGGGGTTTCCGTAGGAGGGGCGTTCCTCTTTTTGGATGGTTTCCCAATTCACACCGCGATAAGCTCTCAGGGTGAAGGCGATCTGCTCGTCGAAAGCGGATGGGCTGTGAGAGAAGATCAGGGGTTGAATTTCCACGTGCCAGCCATCCAGATACTTTTGTGACAGCAGCGCGTCGCGCTCTTCCGGAGTCTCAACATAAAAAATGATCACGCCACCTGGCTGACCGATAAAGTGGTCGTGAAAGATTGCCAGAGGAAGAGCAGGGTCACCGATAAAGGTGTTCAGGATATGATTGGCCTCTGCGGCGGGCAGACCGCCTGGCGCAAGTGCATACAGAAGGAAACAACGGGGCTTTCGGATTCGCTTTGCATGTTCATTCATAAAATGCTCATTACCTGTACGAATTGACGGTGCGTGGTTCCATAATCATACATCAAAGTGACTGCTTTTCTTGGTGATACAATCCTTTGCAGGAGACACTTCATTATGGATCCATCACGCTTACGCGCTCGCTATCGTTACATCATGGCATTCTTTGCGCGTGCCACTGCCAGCTTTATTTTCTGGGAGATCGTCTTGCCGCGTCTGGGTCTGCGCGGCTGGACGCGCCGGACACGCTCCGGGCGTTTTAAGCAAATTGCGTCCAATTTCCGTGCCATGGCGATCCGCATGGGTGGTGTGATGATCAAGGTCGGGCAATTCCTCTCCTCACGCCTGGATGTTCTGCCTGTGGAAATCACCGAGGAGCTTTCGGGTTTACAGGATGAGGTTCCTGCCGAGGACTTTGCTGCCATTCGTAAACTTGCCGAGACGGAGCTGGGCGCGCCTCTGGAAGGAAAGTTCGAGCGCTTCGACCCCGCACCTTTAGCTGCTGCCTCTCTGGGACAGGTCCACCTCGCCCGTCTGCGGGACGATTCGGCGGAAGCGAAAGACTTTCAGGATGTGGTGGTCAAAATCCAGCGGCCGTTTATCGACCAATTGATTGATGTGGATTTCTCCGCGCTTCATCGCGTGGCCGGCTGGTTGATGCGCTATAAGCCAATCAGTAAACGCGTGGATGTGCGTGCATTAATCAAGGAGCTGGAAGCTACTGTTCATCTGGAGATCGATTATTTGTCCGAGGGGAGGAACGCTGAAGTATTCAGCAGGAATTTTGCGGAACGAAAGAGGATCCATGTGCCGCGCGTAGTCTGGAGCCGGACGACGGAACGCGTGCTCACGCTTGAAAACGTGTATGCCATCAAGATCACTGACTACGATGCGATCACCACAGCGGGCATCGACCGTGCCGAGGTTGCGAAAGTCCTGTTCGATACCTATCTAAAACAGATCTTCGAAGATGGCTTTTTCCATGCCGATCCACATCCTGGCAATCTATTCATCACCCCGCGACCTGCCGCCGAAGAAAGCAAGTCAGGCTGGCAGCTGACGTTCGTCGATTTTGGCATGGTTGGTTCCGTCCCGGAAAATTTACGCGCTGGTTTGCGTGACATGTTGATTGGCGTAGGTACACGTGATGCTGCGAAAGTCGTCCAGTCCTATCAAACACTGGGTATTCTCCTTCCTGGCGCGGACCTCAAACTGCTCGAGCAGGCGGAGAACCAGCTCTTCGATCGCTTCTGGGGGATGTCCATGAGCGAGCTGCGTAAGATCGATCATAGGGAGATGGGGCAATTTGCAATGCAGTTCCGTGAGCTGATGTATGAGATGCCTTTCCAATTGCCGCACAACCTTTTATTGCTGGGCCGAACGGTTGCCATCCTTTCCGGCATGTGCACGGGCCTTGACCCGAATTTCAATCTCTGGGGTCAACTTGCGCCCTATGCCCAGAAACTTGTGATGGACGAGGGAGTATCCAATTGGCAGATCTGGCTGGATCAGATCGGGGAGTTGGTCAAGCAATTGATCGCCCTGCCTGCACAAACGAACCGGGTATTGACGCGCATGGAACGCGGTGAATTAAATGTCAATACGCCGCAGGCGAATCGTCAGATCTATCATTTGGAAAGCGCGGTCAACCGCCTGACGGGAAGTGTAGTCTTCGCCGCGTTCCTCTTTGGCGGCGTGCTGCTCTATCGCAGTGAAGATCTTCTGCTGGCTTACATCTTCTGGGGGCTTGCCGGACTGAGTTTGCTGGGGATGATCTTTTTCTCACGCGGGCACTCCCCCTGGCGTTAACAAACAGACAGCCCTGCATATTGCAGGGCTGTCCGACTTACTTAATTCTCCTCTTTCTTATCCATTCGCTCCAGCGCGGCGTCGATCATGCTGCGCCAGGCCAATAGCATTTCCTTGCGCGCTTTCCGGCCGTGTTCCCAGAACTCAGGCGGCAGAAAGGACTTCATGCCTTCGCGCATCTCTTCACGCGCGGCGCGGGCATGTTGACGGACTTCCTCAGGGATCTTGTCCTCAAATGGTCTGCGACGAGACGTATTTTCCATTTGTACCTCACTTTCGCGCTGTAATTATAATCCTTTTGGAAAAGCCTTGCGAAGGCTTGCCGTCAAGTGATGATCTCTTCGTGAGTATCATTCCTTTTCATCCGGCATGTAAAGCCCGCCAGATGCCTCCAGCCAATCGGCGACCCGCTCTACAGCTACAGGAATGTTGTTGTCGGAGATGTCGAGCGTCAGGCTTGGCAGCATGGAGCGCGCGATCAACTCTCGCATCAATTC
>DASTJG010000090.1:0-2808 GCA_035716785.1 Anaerolineales bacterium | reverse complement strand
GTGATGAGTCCCATCAGCGGCTTGAACGCGACCTTTGCCACCACGATCGCGCGCCCTGGCAGTGTGGGCTTCATCAGCCAGAGCGGCGCGCTATGCACAGCCATCCTGGACTGGAGTCTGCGGGAGAACGTTGGGTTCAGTTCCTTTGTCTCCGTCGGCTCGATGCTGGATGTGGACTGGAGCGATCTCATCTATTACCTCGGAGACGACCCGCACACCAAAAGCATTGTGATCTACATGGAGACGATCGGCACTGCGCGGGCATTTCTATCTGCTGCTCGTGAAGTTGCGCTCACCAAACCCATCATTGTCATCAAACCGGGCCGCACCGAAGGCGCTGCCAAAGCCGCCGCCTCCCACACCGGTTCCCTGACCGGGAGCGACGAGGTCCTTGAAGTGGCATTCCGTCGCAGCGGCGTCCTGCGTGTCAACAGCATCGCCGAACTGTTCTACATGGCAGAAGTGCTCGGAAAGCAACCGCGCCCCAAAGGACCCCGCCTGACGATCCTGACGAATGCTGGTGGACCTGGCGTGCTGGCAGCCGATGCGTTGATCACCACTGGCGGTGAACTGACAAAGATTTCTCCAGAAGCCATGGAGGAATTCAACCAATTGCTTCCTGCATCATGGAGCCACAATAACCCTGTCGATATTATCGGTGATGCAAGCCCCGAACGATATGCCAAAGCGCTCGAAGTCGCCGCCAAGGATACCAACAGCGATGGCATGCTCGTCATCCTTACCCCACAGGCAATGACCGATCCCACCAAGACTGCCGAGGAGCTGGTCCCGTATGCACAGTCACTTGGCAAGCCCGTGATCGCCACCTGGATGGGCGGTAACGATGTGTCGCCAGGCGAGGCAATCCTCAACAAAGCCAACATCCCGGCATTCCCCTATCCGGATACCGCCGCGCGCGTCTTCACGTACATGGCGAATTATTCAGACAGCCTGCGCACCCTGTACGAAACGCCGATGCCCGTGGGCGAAGGCCAGGAGGAGCTGGATCGCGAATGTGCCGCGAGCATTATCCAAACTGCGCGCGAGTCGGGCCGTACCATCCTGACCGAGTACGAATCCAAACAGCTTCTGAGCTGCTACGGCATCCCCACCGTCGAAACGCGCATCGCCAACAGCAGGAAGGAAGCGGTCAAGGCAGCCGATGAGATTGGCTACCCGGTGGTCCTCAAGCTCCACTCGGAGACGATCACCCACAAGACCGATGTTGGCGGCGTGCAGTTGAATCTGGCAGATGCAAAGGCGGTAGAGAACGCCTACGCGAGCATCGAAAAGTCGGTCGCGGAAAAGGCTGGCGCCGGACACTTCCTGGGAGTCACCGTCCAGCCCATGGCGAAGATCGACGGGTATGAGTTGATTCTCGGCAGCAGCATCGACCCGCAGTTCGGACCGGTCCTGCTCTTCGGGCTTGGCGGCCAACTGGTGGAGGTCTTCAAAGACCGTGCACTCGGGATACCACCGCTTACCACAACACTCGCGCTGCGCATGATGGAACGCACCAAGATCTACACCGCCCTGAAAGGCGTGCGCGGTCGCCCTCCCGTGGATCTCCCCGGTCTCGAGCGCCTGCTGGTCCGCTTCTCGCAACTGGTGACCGAACAGCGCTGGATCAAGGAATTGGATATCAACCCTCTAATAGCATCACCGGAAAAACTGCTGGCCCTGGATGCCCGTGTCGTGCTCTTTGACAAAGACACGACAGAAGCACAATTGCCCAAGCTGGCGATCCGCCCCTACCCCATTCAATATGTGGGAACATGGACAGCAAAAAATAAGACGAAGGTGACCATCCGCCCGATCCTGCCGGAGGATGAGGCGCTGCTCGCGAAATTCCACACCGTGCTTTCCGAGCGAACGGTTTATCTGCGCTATCTGCAGCCGATGATGCTCCAGGATCGTGTGATGCACCAACGACTTGCCCGTATCTGTCACTGTGACTATGACCGTGAGCTTGCCCTGTTGGCCGAAACCACAAGCGAAGCCGGAGAACAGGATATCATGGGGGTCGTGCGCCTGAGTAAAATCCACGGCACGAATGAAGCGCGCCTGAGTATTTTGATCGGCGATCCATACCAGGGCATTGGGCTTGGCGGCGAATTGGTCCGGCGCGCGATCGATATTGCCAGGAGTGAACGTCTGAGCGGTATCAGCGCTGTTCTGACAGCCGACAATCAGGCGATGAAACACATTTTCGAAACACTTAACTTCCAGATCGGGCCGACCAGCGATGAAAAATTGCTGCTGGCAAAACTCGGCTTGTAAAAAGCTGTTCATCACAAGAGAAATCCCCCGGCCATCTATGACACCGGGGGATTTCTCTTGCTGCTGTAATGTATGCAGATCAATTAGTACTTGTGTGCTTTGGCAGCCTCTACAATCGCTGCGACATTTTCCGGCTTGGCTTGATCGAAGAACGCGCCGTTGCCGAGGATGAAACCACCATTGCCATTGGCATTCTTGATCAGACCTTCGGCATACTCTTTGACCTGTTCGGGGGTACTCATGGCCAACATGGATAAGGAGACATTGCCAACAACGCAGGCAATCCCATCGAGCGCCTGCCTGGCTTTGATCATATCCGTTTGATCGATCATCCAGAGGGTGCTGCCCTTTGGGATGTCGCGAATCACATCCAAACGGGAACCGTAGCCGCCCTCCGCCGCCGGCAGCGGGATGCAGCCGTTCTCGATCAAGCCGACCATGACCTTCTGAAGGGTCGGCCAGTAGAACTTTTTGTACTGTTCGTCCGAGAGGAAGCCATCCGCGCCTTTGTGGAGCGGGATAAAAATG
>DASTJG010000089.1:0-8102 GCA_035716785.1 Anaerolineales bacterium | reverse complement strand
TAGGCCTTGCCCACAGTACCCGGCGCGAGGTTGATATCCACGATGGTCGGTGTGATCACGATATGCTCTGCAAAGATCAGGATGACGTTCTCGAACTGCAACTGCCGGCTGTTGAGTCGATCCACATTGGGGTGGAGCTGGCCGGCTGTCTCTTTCCGGGACTCGTCGATATAGCGCCACCACGATCCAGAGGCCGCGTCGTAGGTCCACTTCGATTGATTGAGCAGTGCCCAGTATTCGCGCAGTTCCGTGGCAGGTTCGCCGCCGGGAGGGACCTTATCTGAAAACAGGTTGCCTGTGTAATTGAAGTTTGGATTGGCTTTCTTGTTTTGTTCCGAGATCCTTGCCATGCGTTCGAGTGCCAGCATCGCGCCGCCGCCCTTGATCGTATGGGCCACCGTTGCACACCCGGGAATTTGTTTCAGCACTTCTTTGTCGGCCGAGGCATAGATCAGGCAGCTGTCCTGGTACATCGCGCCCATGTATTTGTAAAAGATGCGTCCTGAGCGGATGGGACCTACTTCCGCAGCGGGGAGTTCAACGGATGAGTCAGGGGTTGGGGTGACGCTCACAGATGGGACCAGTCCTGCGTCCCAGTGCAGAAGCGAGGCGGCTGAGATGCGGATTGAGTCTGTGCGGCCGGACGTCTGATCCACATCGCTGTCTGTCGCCTCATCCCCAATATTTTTCTTCGTGAATTCCAGCCAGGAGGATCTCTCGAACTCGATGATGTATCTGCCTGCCTCGACATTGAAACCATAATAGCCGTTGCTGTCGGTGGTAGTTTGCTGGAGAAGCATTCCACTTTCATCGAGCAGGTTCACGCAGATCCCATCGATGCCGCCTTCGCGCGGATCTTGCGCGCCATTTCGATTTTTATCATGCCAGACGAGGTTGCCAAGGATAATATCCGTTTGGGTTATCGGCTCCGCACGCACTTCGCAATCGCCGTGTAGTGGAATTTCAGGTTCGGGGAATTCGCCGTAGACCACTGCGACATGCCGCGTGGAACCTTCGGTGATGTAATACTCGTAGACAAACGGGGCGAAAGAAAAGCCCGACTGTGGGCGCGCCGCGGGAGGAAAATGTGAAACGGAAAGGAGGATCGCCGGATATTCCAGCCGCGCGGGATCAGAGACGCGCTGCCCGGTCAAGGGGTTGTAGCCTTCAGGGAATTCGTCGGGGCCATAAGTGACGGGTGAAGGTGGTGGCTGAGGCGTGGAGGTATTAACCGGGAGTGTCTCCGTTGCTTTGGGAGTGGAAGTACTGCTTTTCGAAGGAATGTTTGTCGCGGTGATTTGGGGTTGAGATGTGCTGTTAGTGCAAGCAGTGAGGATAAGAAGAACAAATAAGATTATTTTACGAGGCATGTGATCCATAAGAGACTCTTCGTTCGCCTAGTTTCGACGGAACGTCTCAACCAACGGCTCCCTCAGAGTGACATATAGTTTTACTTGGCACCTTCCGGCTGGACAAACTGTAATAACCATTCGCCCGCCGATTGTTCTGTGACAGGTGTTTCAGGTGTGACGACCAGTATCCACGTGTGACCCGGCTTGAGCGGGAAAAGCGTCTTATCGTCGAGGTTCAAAAACTGGATGGGCTTGCGACGGCCCGAATCGAATTCTTCATCTGTTACCACAGTGCTCCAGCGGATCTTGTACATCTTTCCATCGCGAAACAGGAGCGCATCGCCGAGCCAATCCTGCTCCATGCGGATCTCGAGATTTGTAGGCGAGATGACTTCGTGTTCGGCAAAGAGCACAATGACGTTTTCAAAATGCAACTGGCGCCCCGTCAGGCGGTCCACTTCCGGGTGGACGACGCCCGGCGTGCCCTGGTCCGCGTCATCCACATAACGCCACCAGCTTTGATACAGCGGATCGTAGACCCACGCTGATTGATTCAGCCAGGCGATGTACACATGCAGCCGGGATGCATCCGCGCCGCCTTCGGGTATCTCGGCTGAATAAAGGTTGCTGGTGTAATCAATTTTCTGACCTTTTTTCTTACTTTCCTTTGCCAGCCGGACCATCTCGCTGATTTCCAACATATATCCACCGCCCTGAATGTCGTGATCGACGAAAGCGCATTGCGGCAAATGCTCCAGAACCTCAGCAGATGCAAAGGCGTAGATCAAACACGAGTCCGGGAAGAAGGCGGCAATGTGGCGATAGACCATGCGTCCCGAGCGCACGGGACCAACTTTCGCGAGAGGCAGATCGGATGCTGGTGGAGGGCTGCGAAGTGAGATCAAGCCCGCATCCACGTCGAGGAGCGAGGCGGAGACATTTTGCGCATCCGTGCGCCCCGTTCCCGGATCCACATCACTGTCTGTTTTATCCTCCCCCGCATCTTTTTGAGTAAACTCCATCTCTGGCGGTTTCAGGAATTCAACAGTGTAGTCTCCCGCCTGCACGTTGAACCCATAATAACCGTTGCTGTCCGTGATGGTTTGTCCGACGAGCGTGCCGGTCGAGTCATACAGATTAACGCAGACGCCGCCGATCCCGTTCTCCCAGTCCTCGTGGATCCCATTTTGGTTTTCATCGTTCCAGACCTGATTGCCCAGGATCAAACCGGTTTGCGTGAAGAGTTCTCTCCGGACTTCGCAGTTTCCTGTGACAGGTATCTCAGGCGCCGGGAACTGACCGTAGAAAGCCGTCAGAAAGCGCGTCGCTCCTTCGGTGATATAGATTTCAAAGACATAGGGCGCGAACGACAATCCTGCCTGCGGACGCGCATCCACAGGAAAATGGGAAATAGAAACCAACAGCGCAGGGAGCTTGAGCAGAGAGGGGTCCGCGACAGCCAGGCCTGTCAGTGGATTATAGGCATCAGGAACAGGAGTTGGCTCAGCCGTTTGCGTGGCAGCGAGCTGTGTCAGTGCGCCTGCCACAAATGTTTCAGCCACAGATACTGTCGGAGATGGAGTGGCAGTTGTTGGGAGGTTTGGATTACAACTGCCCAGAAGCAGAGTGATGGTTATGACGCGAACCAGTAGGAAGATCTTTGCAGAACGTGACATTCTCAAGATTGCCCAATCAGCTCATGACTGGAGCTATTCACCCTCCAAAAATCTGTCTCGAACGCGCTGGTAGGTGCTTTCGAGCGCCTCAGGCAGAACGCGCGTCTGCCCCAGTGTGGACATGAAATTCGTGTCGCCTGCCCAGCGCGGGACGATGTGAATGTGGACGTGTGACTTCACACCTGCTCCGGCAGCCTCGCCAATGTTCGCACCCATGTTGAAGGCTTGTGTATTGTAAATTTTGCGGAGCACTGTCATGCAGCGGGCGGTCAATTCCATCATTTCGGCGCGGGTCAGCGGATCGAGCTCCTCGAGATTCGGCTTATGGTCAAAAGGGACAACCATCAAGTGTCCGCTGGTGTAGGGATAGCGGTTGAGGATCACGTAAGCGCGCTCACCGCGGAACGCGATCAGATTCTCTACACTATCCTCTTTGTCCTGTGCAATGCAGAAAATACACCCATCTTCTTTATTACTATTTTCGATATATTCCATACGCCATGGAGACCAGATGTGATTCATAGGATGGGTAAATTGTAGCAGAGAAATAAGCCGCAGAGAGCACGGAGTTTGAAGAGATTTTGTTCCTTCATCCTTCACCCTTCTACTTTCATCCTTTTTCGGTTATCCTCCCGCTGATGCAACCGACGCTTTTTTCCACCCAACAGTGGACTGTTTCCAAACTGACATTCTACATCCGCAAGCTCCTCGAGGAGAACGAAGTCCTTCAGGATGTCTGGGTGCAGGGGGAGATCTCGAATCTCTCACGGCCTGCTTCGGGTCATGTCTATTTCACGTTGAAGGATGCCTCCGCCGCGCTCAAGTGCGTAATGTGGAAGACCAGCGCATCCCGTTTGGGGATCGCACTGCAGGACGGCATGGAAGTGGAAGTGCATGGCAAGGTCGGCGTCTACGAAGTGAGCGGACAATATCAGCTCTACGCCGATCAGATCCGCCCGGTAGGCGAGGGCGCGCTCTACCAGGAGTTCATGCGGTTGAAAGCCATGCTCGAAGCCGAGGGGCTTTTTGCTCCCGAGCGCAAGCGACCCATTCCAATATTCCCGCAAACGATCGGGATCGTCACCTCAGCGACCGGCGCGGCATTGCGGGATATGCTGAATACGCTGCGCCGCCGCCTGCCGCTGGTCCAGGTCATTCTCGCTCCCTCACCTGTGCAGGGAACGGAAGCTCCTCCCGCGCTTGTAAAAGCCATTCAATCACTCAATCGACAATCACCCAATCAGCCATTACCCGATGTCATCCTCCTGGCGCGCGGCGGCGGTTCCATCGAGGATCTATGGGCGTTCAACGATGAACGCGTCGTGCGCGCGGTCGCGGCATCCAATGTGCCGGTCATTTGCGGGGTCGGACACGAGACGGATTTCACTCTCTGCGATTTCGCTGCCGATGTGCGCGCACCGACTCCCACCGCCGCGGCGGAACTTGCCACCCAGATCACCATGCTGGATCTGCGTGCGGGATTGCAGAACTACAAGACTCGCATCCTGACGGCAACTCTCAACCTGCTCACCGAACAAAAGACTGCGCTCTCCTTGCTTGCATCTCGATTTCGCTATGTTTCGCCCGAGCGCAGCATTCTGTCTGAGCGCCAGCGCGTGGACGAACTGGCGCGCCGCGCTCATGCATCCTTGTTCCATCACATTCAGCTGCAGTCTGCGCACGTCAAGGGGATGGAGCACCGGCTCGCAGCGTTGAATCCGCTGGCGGTGCTGGCACGTGGCTATGCCGTGGTGACGCGAAAAGAGGACGGCAGTGTTATATCCCGTGTCGCCCAGGCAAGTGCTGAAATGAAGGTAAGGGTCAGTGATGGAGAATTTGAAGTAAAACACTCGCGTTGAGCGGAGCATAGCGCAGACGAAACGCACTCACCTGCCCCGGGTTCACCCCGCCCCGGTGGTTCGGTGCCGGGGTCGTCTCCAAGCCTCGACTTGTTCTCGGCTTTCCGCTCAGCGTGATAAAGGAAATCCTTATGCCAAAACCATCTTCCAAAAAAGTGGAAAAAACTGTCGAAGAATTAACCTATGAAGAAGCCCTCGCAGAACTGGAGGAGATCGTCTCCGCCCTGGAGAGTGAGCAGAACCGGCTCGAAGATGCGATCAAACTCTTCGAACGAGGGCAGGCTCTGGCTGCGCGCTGCGGCGTCCTGCTCGAAGCAGCGGAGCTCAAAGTGAAGCAAGTCGCCGGGGATGAGGTGATTCCGTTCGAGGAATTATCCGAATGAACCTGGCAGCAATATTTCAAAACAAAGCGCTCATCGCGGGATTGATCGCCTGGGCGCTTGCTCAGGTGATCAAAATCCCACTGGATTATTTCCGCACGCGACGCTGGAACTGGGCATTGCTTCTGACCACAGGCGGGATGCCCAGTTCGCACTCCGCGTTGATGACTGCCACGACCCTCGCCATCGGTCTGTATTATGGATTCGACAATCCGATCTTCGCGCTCGGGGTGGCGATCACCATGATCGTCACGTATGACGCGGCCGGTGTGCGCCAGCAGGCGGGCATCCATGCGCAGCGCATCAATATCATTGTGGAAGAACTTCTGAAGGGGCATCCGATCAATGAAATGGATCTGCGCGAGGTGCTCGGACATACACCCCTGGAGGTGACCGGGGGGATTTTGCTTGGTTTTGTGGTTGCGATCAGCCAGTGGCTGATGTGGAAATGATATAAACCAGCCAGGAAGAAGAAATAAATATTAACTGTCATTGCGAGGAGGTCCGGCTCGCCGGAGCAGCCTCCTCGCAATGGCACCTGTTAGCATTTGTACTTCGGGGACTCGCAGCAGAAGCACTCCAACCCCATAAAGGACACCGCCGACCACGACTCCTCCCAGCGTGATGATCCAACGTGACAAGCTCCCCGCAGCCTGGAGCCAGAACCACAGGCCGATTCCCATTCCGAGCGAGGCGACGGCGCAGGCGGCGAATCCGCGCGCGATATATGTGCCTTCAATACCGTTCAACCTTCGGCGCATGAAGATGAATAACGCGCTCGCTTCGAGGGCGGTTGCCAGCGAATTTGCCAGAGCCAGCCCGCCATGCGGCATCCAGCCGATCTGGCGGAACAATGCTGCGAACGTGAAACTAAAGATAACGTTCAACGTCATGGCGACCGTGCCGATAAGAACTGGTGTCTTCGTATCATGCTGGGCGTAGAACGCGCGTGTCAGGATTTCCATGACCGAATGCCCGACAAGTCCCGCGGCGTACCAGAGTAACGCCCAGGCCGCAAGCTGAGTGTCCTCTGCATCGAATTTGCCGCGTTGATAGAGGAAGGCGATCAACGGCTCTCGCAACATCATTAATCCAACACTGGCGGGCAAAGCCATTAATAAAATGCCTCGTAAAGAAGCTGCCAGTGACGAGCGCATCTCGTCCTGTTTGCCAAGAGCATGTTGTGCAGAAAAAGTTGGCATCGCGGCGATCGCCACCGATTGAGCAATGGCTGCCTGCGCCATGATCATGAGCGAAAAGGCAAATTGAAGGCTCGCGACACTCCCCTCTTCCATGTGTGAAGCCAGCCTGATGTTGACCCAGAAATTTAATTGCACGACAGCCACGCCAAGCAAGCGCGGACCCATAAGCAGAATGACCTTGCGAACATCCGGGTTCTCGAGTCCAAAGGTGAGACTGTAGGTTCCTCGTTGTTTGATGAGCGTTGGAATTTGGACAAGTACATAAGCCAGCGCTCCCAGCACCACGCCCCAGGCGAGACCATAAATGCCCATCGAAGGTGAGAGGACAACGGCACCAAAGATGATCCCAAGCTGGTACATGGCCGGGGTCAATGCCGGAATGAAAAAGACCTGGTGTGCGTTGAGGATGCCTCCGATCAACCCGCCCAGTCCAAAAAGAACAGCAGAGATCAGTTGAATGCGCGTTAGTGCTACCGCTAATGCGAAGAGCTCCGGTTTTTCAACAAAGCCAGGGGCAAGTGTGTAACGAACGACTTGTGGAGCGAAGATCGCCAATAAAAGGGCGAGCAGGCTCAGGGTCAGTGTGACCGCATTTGCCAGCGCAGAGGCCAGTCTCCAGGCAGGGTCCTTTTCATTACGCGTGAGCAACCCGGTAAACACCGGGATGAACGCGGATCCAAGCGCGCCTCCCGCGACGAGCAGGAAGAGGGTCTCAGAAACGCGGTTTGCGGCAGTAAACGCATCAAGCTCGGGTGAGGCGCCGAATGTACTGGCAACCAGGATGCTGCGTGCCAGGCTGGCGAGTTGTCCGAAAAGGAGGGCGAACATGACGGTCCCCGCGGCGCGTGCGATCTGGCGATTGGCGTCTGTGTTTGCGTTAGCTGAGGTCACGGGGGAGGATTATAATGCACAGCACTCGCTGCGCTTGTCCACAGGACCCGCTCTGCTTGTGCACAGCACTGCTTCGCTTGTCCACGCTTGTCGTGAAACCTTCTGTATCGAATGAGGGAGAATATGAAACCATATCGCAGCTTTCTATACTTGTTATTGATTCTGTGTCTTTTCCTGTCTGGTTGTGGGAATGATCTTCCGATTCCCTCGACGGAAACTGAACCTGCCGGCACGGAGATGCCCGCTACGGAAACCGATGCCCCGCCCACTCCCACGTTTGACTTCAACCCGACGACTGAGACAAATGTCACTCCGATCGAACTGCAGGCAGGCTATGGTGTGCGTGGACCGTGGTTCGAGTTGTATTTTACGAATCCGGCCAGCCCACTTTCGCCGCAGGGCACCGGGGGTGTGGACGGTCCGCTCGTCGAAGCGATCGACGCGGCCCGCTTGAGCATCGATGTTGCCGCCTACAGCTTGAGTTTGAATAGCGTGCGTAATGCGTTGATCCGTGCGCATGACCGAGGGGTGACAGTGCGCATGGTGATGGAATCCAGCAACATGGACCGTTCCGACCCGCAGCAACTGATCGAAGCAGGTATTCCCATCTTCGGCGACAATCGCGAAGGATTGATGCATGACAAGTTTATGGTCATCGATCGGTCTGAAGTCTGGATGGGATCGATGAATTTCACGGACGGAGGCGCATATGATGACAACAATAATCTGATGCGCGTTCGCT
>DASTJG010000088.1:0-10313 GCA_035716785.1 Anaerolineales bacterium | reverse complement strand
TCAAGGCGATGTTTGCCCCGCCAGGCTGGGCGTTCGCGCCGTAGTTCTCGTCCCAGCCATCGTTGAGAGCGGCTTTGTATTCATAGCTTCCGGCCGGCACCGTCCAGACGCCCTGCCAAACATCATCCGCGGCATCATAGGTCAGATGTGTCGCGGGACAGGCCGGATCCCAATCACCCGCACACCCCAGTTCAGACTGGAGCGAACCGGCGATGGTCACGGCAGCGGGATCGGTTGTGTGCGAGGCAAGCGCCGGTGTTGGCTTTATCGTCCCCGAGATCAATGTCAGTACGCTCAAGCAGGAAATAAATAAACGTTTAAAAGCCAGTCTTTTCGCGTTCATTGACATTCTCCTCTTCAGTTGGTTTACGAATTGTTGCCAGACAATTCGTACCCTTTCATTGTACTGATGGCAGAAGAGAAGTCAATAGGTGTTACGGTTTGTTACCATTTCACCTTGTGTATCTACTCCCTCTTCGATTATCCTTGCGCCCATTATGGGTAAAGGACGGCTGGAAGCATTCAGCGATGGCGTGATCGCCATCCTTATCACGATCATGGTTTTGGAATTACGTGTACCCGAGGGGGTAGACTGGGCGGCTTTGCGTGAGTTGACACCTACTTTTCTGAGCTATGTCTTGAGCTTTATTTTCCTCGGCATTTACTGGAACAACCACCATCATTTATGGCAGGTGGCGACCGCGGTCAATGGCAGAATTCTGTGGGCAAACCTGCACCTGCTGTTCTGGCTGTCGCTTGTGCCGTTCGTGACCGGCTGGATGGGAGAGCATAACTTTCCCCAGCTGCCCGTGGCACTGTATGGAGTAGTCCTGTTGATGTCCGCCCTGGCTTATTACATGCTGGCGCGTGAACTGGTCAAATTGCACGGCAGGAACTCATTGATCGAAACCACGCTGCGCAACAAATTCAAGGAGAGGATTTCTCTGGCTGCCTATGCACTGGCTGTTTTGCTCTCCTTTTTCAATACGGCCTTCTCGCTGGCGCTCTATGCGTTTGTCGCATTTATCTGGTTGATCCCCGATCCGCGGGTTGAAAAGGCGCTCAAAGGATAAATATGCTTACAAACGAACGTCCACTTGCATGGAGGATAGTTTTCCTGTATGCTTGCCTTATAAAAACCTGGAGGTTTCCCATGAATGAAGAGACGTTCAATATCAGTATTCGTAAGTTCCTGAAGATCGTAGGGATCAATTCTCAGCGCGCCATCGAGCAGGCAGTCGATAAGGCAATCGCGGATGGAGCGATCGCCGGGACGGAGACGTTTCCCGCAACAATGACGTTGGAAGTCGCCGGGCTGAAGTTGAGCGTCAAGTTCGATGGGGAAATCCAGCTTGAGTAAACTCCTACACTCAGTGATTGGGTTATAAGCGTAACCATAAAACAACACGTCACTATGAAAACTATTTTAGAGGTCTTCTATCTGCGAATCGTGGGAGATCATATCCGTTACCAGCGGAAAGAGGCAAACCTGAGCCGGAAGGGTGGCGACCCAGATAAGATGATCTGGTCGCTCATCAAGGATAGTCACAATAAACCCGGGGAGTCAGAGGAGATGGAAGAGAACGATTTCATCGTTCATTCCACAAGCTGGCGTTACGAGAGACCAGGAAAAGTGATTTTGACCTATGCTGCCTACTCCGATGAACTAAAATTCGAGAAAGGCAAAGCCCACAATCTATCTCTGCAGAAGCTCAAAACACTGACGAAGAAAAGCCGGCAACCAGGCTCCCGCGCTGAACTGGAAAAGAAAGTGGTCTCGCATGCTATGCGACACATTGCTTTTCTCATCAAAACGGATGACACAAATGAGTTCAAGAAAGCTCTCACGCCAAAGGCGATCACCGCGTTTAAAAAAATATGGGTAAGCCTGGCAGGCAGAGTGTTTTGAAATTCATTGCGAAAGGAACAACAGGTCATTGCCGAACTCTATCGTTTACAAATTGTTAGAGGCTTGCCGTGAGTCGGGCTGTCCAGTTTGTCGCCTGGAACAGCAGGCTGTCGAACGATACCTGGATAATCACTTTTACGAAAATGTAAACAGCCCCAAATGGCGTGAGCGACTGCGCGCCAGCCTGGGATTCTGCCATGAACATGCCTGGCTCGGGGTGAATCAGCGCCTGGGCGACGCACTGGGTTATACGATTATCTATCAGGATATTGTCAATACGATCCTAAACCAGCTGAATGATAATAACCGGCCAGTGCGAAGCTCACGGGGCTGGGCATCGCTGCTCGGACAGATTCCGGAACAGGTGCGGGGGATGATCGAGAGAATGCTGTACGCGTTCACCGCGCGCAAACGCTGTCCGGTCTGCGAACGCCGGGATGAAACGATCCGTTCGATCCTGTCTGTGCTCGCAGAGGAACTGAAAACGTCAGAGATGGCGGAAGCCCTACAAGCTTCCGAGGGTCTTTGCCTGCCGCATTTGCGACTGGTGCTGGAGCATATCAAGGATCCCTCCTCTTGTGAAAAACTCTTCACGATCCAGCGCGAAAAACTGGAGGGACTGCGAACCGAACTGGCAGAGTTCATCCGTAAAAACGACTATCAAGTGATCCGGGAGGGCTTTGGCAAGGAAGGAGATGCCTGGCTCCGGGCCGTTAGCATACTCACAGGTGCACGAAAAAAGACCTGACACGAGACGAATAAATTCGAGGAAAACAAGAAAGGTCAACAACCATGAACATCGAACAACGAGCAGAATTCCTCAAAGATGAATATATTATGCTGCAGCAATTCTACGAAGACATTGATGAAAAAGGACTGACCATAAAAAACTGGGCGATCACAGTCGCCCTGGCTGCGATCGGCACCGGTATTGTGTACCGCAGGGAAGTGCTGCTGGTAAGCTTTTTTGCATCCCTGGTCTTCTGGTATCTGGAAGCACACTGGCGAGGCTTGTCTCATTTCTTCTCTGCACGCATCAAAGTCATCGAGGCGGCATTTCAAACAAAAGAATGGAAGGAAGAAGCACCTCTGCAAGTTTATGCCACCTGGGAAGAGGAATATCGAAAATCGAAAGATCAAACCCTTAGATACATGTTCAAAAGGACTTCGTTACTTCCTCATACCCTGATCGCTGCCGTCAGCCTGCTGCTTTATTTCCTGTTTTGAGGTTCATTAGGCAATCCCCTACTCCCTACGGGATAATCCCCATTTTGGACCCGGCCATTTCATTGTAAATTACTGGCATGAAAACATCCGAAATGATCTGGAGAGGTTCGATTGTCATCATACTTGCCTATCTGTCCTGGATTAGTTTTGCCACCGGTGGTGTCCTGACAGGGTTGTTCCTCCTGCTCTGTATTCCTGCCTGGTTATTCATTGGACTCTACAATCTGGGATACTTCTAGAAATCCTCTTGCCTGCTGCAAGCTGTTTATTCTCTTTACCGAGGAAAGTGGTCAAGAGAATGTATTGCCGCTGACTTTTGCCAGAGAGTTTTTCGAGGGGAGTGGTTAATCTCGTGGGCTTAGCCCCACACCGCCCCGGCGGGTCGGTGCCGGGGGAGACCGCAGAGATCTCTGAGTTTTTTCTCAATGGACTCAGTGAACTCTGTGGCTAGAAATTGGTTTAGCCCATCCTTTTAGCTACTCTGTTTTCGAGCAAAAGTAGACACAAACCATAGATGGGTGTACAATGTATTTGCCCGTCGTCAGGGTGCCCCCCTCACTCTGATGGCGGGCATTTTTTTATATCCTTGCCGAATTTGCATAGGCACAAAAAACAGATTTGTGAGATAATTTCACCGCCCCAGCATCAAGATCAAGGAGAATCCATTACAGCAAGCATCAGCCTCCTTCGCAGACAAAAGGAAAAGGAGAGCGACGAGCGTGCAATTAAGGGAGTATGCAGGGCCCATGAGAGTCCTTGCGGCGGCCGTGATCGGTTTCAGCCTGCTGTGCAGTGTTTCTGCGCTGGCAATGAACGATTTGAACAGCCAGGATCGCATCGGGGTGCGACCCTTGAACATTGTGGACCTGGTCGTTGAGAACCTGAGCACATCGATTGCGCTCACGCAGCAAGCTGTGAGTGCATTCGTCCCGACGCCGACCGTTGGTCCTACCGATACAGCCTCTTTCACGGCCACACCTCTGCCTTCCGATACTGCTACTGTCTTTTCCTCCCCCACCCCTCGCCAGTCAACGCCGACGCGCCGCCCGCGTGCCGGCGCCGCCATAGCTTTCCCGACTCATACTCCGGACAGGCATCCTACCGCGACAAAAACATCTGTCCCAAATACGAATACACCACTGCCGCCGCCACCTCCAACAAACACTGATCCGCCGCCGCCACCTCCGACAAACACTGATCCGCCGCCGCCGCCACCAACTGATGAGCCTACACCTAAACCCGCAGACACCGAGGTAGTGCCCACTAATCCACCTGTTATTCAGGATCCCGATGCCACGCAAAACGTGTCGCCATACGATTCGCCTGTTATTCAGGATTCCGATGCCACGCCAACAGTGTCGCCATAAAAAAACAACCTGCCTGACCGACCCTGTGGACAGTCAAACAGGCTGCTTATTTTAGATCGAATCAAATCAGTACGAGTGCACAACGTACTGATATATTTTACTCGCTCGGTACGATCAGCCACATGACCAGGTAAGCTGCAATGCCCGGTATTCCGCCAGGGAGCATCGCGATCAAAAAGCCCAGGCGGAACCAGAACGCGTCCAGCCCAAAGAACTCTTCCAGTCCACCACATACGCCGGCAATGATGCGATTGTTGCGCGAGCGGCGGAGTGCCGTTCCTCTTATTCTCATCATAACCTCCAAGCTTTCATCTGGTCACTGTACATGTAGATCATTAGAAGTACTCCCCAGGCGCCCCTCACTTTTTCCGCTATGATCATCCCGAGTAGCCTGCTAGACATCAGGAGGCGGGTTCCTGTCGATGTGTTCATGTGCGGTTCGAGGCGAGAATAACGCCACCAGGAAGGCAATCCCCAACAGAGCAAGCAATCCAAATAGAACAATTGTCCACAGGCCGGTCGAGGCATCGCCACCTGTCACAGGTACAGCCGGTGTGCCCTGGACAACTACTGTAGGCGGTACAACAGTTACATCGGGGGGCACAATAGTATCCTGTACTTTAACTGTCTGTGGAGCTGCCGGTAATCCGAAGGCGCTTAAAAATAACGCGCTCAGGATCACGATTGAGAACAAAACAATTTTAAGTTTCATAGTCACTCCTTTCGAATATCCAGAGCTTTTTGTCTTCTGCAAGTTATCTCAAAAATCATGTGTGCAAGAAGCAGCACCTAACGATAAAGCATTTTTGAGACAAGCTCTATTGTGTTTTGTATAACGAGAAGACATAGAAAATGTTATTTCCCGAAGAAAACAAACAGAACACAAACCGTCACGCTTCGTTCTTCCCTGTAGAAAACCCGTTTTGCGAGGTGAAAATGACGATGATCAACTTTAGACGAACAGGGGGAGTAGTAGGCAGGGAACTCAGCGTGGAACTGGATCTGGGCAGCATCCCGGGTCTGGCGGCGCAGCGCCTGCAAGGTCTTCTGACCGAGGCGAACTTTTTCGAGATCCCGGATGTCGGCAATCTGATGTCGAGGCCGGATGAATATGAGTATGTCATCACGGTTGTGGCCGGGAACTCGATCCGCACGATCCACGTCACGGACAGTTCCATGCCGGAGCCGATCCGACCGCTGGTCGAGGAGCTTACCCAGCTTGCACAGGCAATGACCTGAACCGGTGAGAGAACGTGTATTGAAATCCTGTCAATATCGTGCTATTGTATAAGTGGAATAGGCCGGTTCCAGAAAGGAGTTCGCTATGACAGACTGGGACCTAATGACCGAATACATCCAAAACGCCATGTATGAGCTCGACAAGGCGCACGTAGCCACCAGGCAGGTACGAGAACACGCCACCCCCGAGTCCCTCAACAATTTCCTTGCGGAATTGCAGGAATTGACCGAAAACCTTACCAACCTTCAAACAGTACTCAACCACCAGGAAGCCTTCGCCCTTGATGAATTCGCAGATTGGTTAAGCAAAGCATTCACAGGTCGGCCATCGGATTACCGACGTACGCCGCGGATGCTGGTCAACATGCACGGGTAGCGCGAGCCTGCCTGCAAAAAGTAAATAACAAGACTAAAGTGCAGAGGAGTGCTGGACTAGCAGTCTATTCTGCATTTGATTTTTAAGAGGTTGCTTCGTCGCCGCTTCGACTGCACTCCCTGCGGTCGTTCCGCTCAGCGCGAGGCAATTCGTATTAATGGGGAAATTTACAGTTAAAATTCGAACATGACCCAGATGACCCAGCCCGTTGAAACCCACCCTGTTGGAGGCAGCAGGGTTGCAGCCGCACTGTTGATTGCGATCCTGGCTGTTTCCACGGCTTCGATCTTTATCCGCCTGGCACAAGCAGAGGCGCCCTCGCTGGTGATCGCCGCACTCCGTCTGACGTTTGCAACGCTGCTGCTCGCGCCGATCGCCTGGACACGTCACCGCGCTGAGTTGAAGAGCCTCACGCGCAGCGAGATCATCCTGGGGATCATTTCCGGACTTTTCCTCGCCGCGCACTTTGCGACGTGGATCTCCTCGCTCGAATATACAACGGTGGCAAGCTCGGTCGTGTTCGTATCGACGGGACCGCTGTGGGTGGCGCTGCTCTCTCCACTGCTGCTCAATGAACGGTTGAGACGCGCGGCAATCGTCGGGCTGGTGATCGCCATTTTCGGGGGAACCATGATCGGTTTGTCTGAAGCGTGCGCCTGGGATAACGGTCTCCGATGTTCGGATATCGGTCAGGCGCTGCAGGGACGCGCAATGTGGGGCAACTTCCTGGCCCTGATCGGCGCGTGGACCGTTTCGGGTTATCTGATCATCGGCAGGAAGCTGCGCGCGGCGCGCAGCGTGTCGCTGATCCCCTACATCTTCATGGTGTATGGCGTGGCGGCAGTTGCCCTGATCGTGACAATGTTTGCCGCAGGGCAATCGCCGCTTGGATATCCCCCGCAAACCTATGGCTGGATCTTTCTGTTGGCAGCCTTCCCGCAACTGATCGGCCATTCAACGTACAACTGGGCGCTGCGTTATCTGCCCGCCTCGCTCGTGGCTGTGACAACGCTCGGGGAACCGATTGGCAGCGCGATCCTGGCGTTTTTTCTTTTGAACGAGACGCCGACCGTGATCGTCATCAGCGGCGGGGTTTTGATCCTGATCGGCATTTATCTCGCTTCCAAGAGTGATCCAAAATGATCCAACTCCCCTCTCATCGTTATCTTGACGAACATCATATTCCTTATGAGCGCAAAAGTTTTCCATCCGAGAATTTGATCCGAGCGAGCCATGCAATCGTGGTCAGTTTGACGGAGAGGACAAGCAAGTGAGCAGTGAACAGTAAGCAGATGCAAAGTAATTTTCGTCGCGTGTTATAAATGGAATTAGTCAGCATACAGTTAGAACAATCCATGATTTTACGAGGTAGAGAGAAGCTTATGCAAATTCAGCTCATTCGAAGTGCGACATTACGATTTAGCTATGCCCAAAAGAACTTTATCATTGACCCTTACCTTGCAGCCAAACATACGCGTCCATCCTTCACAGGCGCATCGCCCAACCCGTTGGTAGATCTGCCCTGTTCCCCGCTTGAGGTGATCGCGGACATTGAAATGACGCTTATCTCACACTTACATTCGGATCACTTTGATCCGGTCGCGCAGGACCTGCTCCCCAAAGACACCCCCATTTTTTGTCAGGAAGAAGACAAAGCCAAAATCGAGTCCAAGGGTTTTTACAACGTTGTACCTGTTATTGATGCAGTAAATTGGCAAGGGATCACAATCACCCGCACAGCCTGTCAGCATGGCAGCGGCGAAGTCCTGAAGGAAATGGGAAACGCTTCCGGCTTTGTCTTCCAGGCTGCGAACGAGCCAACGGTCTACTGGGCTGGGGACACCATCTGGTGTGAATCTGTGGCAGATGCCATTCGCCGGTCACAGCCTGATATCATCATTACGCATTCCTGCGGAGCGAAGTGGGGTGATGGCGTGTTGATCGTAATGGATGCTGAACAAACGCTGGCCGTACATCGTGTCGTTCCAGACAGCGTGATCGTGGCCACACATATGGATTCGCTCGATCATGCCACCGTTACCCGAGAGGACTTACGCGCGTACGCTGAAGCAAACGGTCTTGGGCCCGAAAAGCTTTTAATCCCCCTGGATGGTGAGAAAATCGCCTTTTGAAGGTAGTTCTCTGTTCAGATATCGAGAGGGCTTTTGACAGCAAATCCGCCGCGCTGGAGGACATGGGTGTAGATCATGGTGGTACGTACATCCTTGTGCCCTAATAGCTCCTGGACAGTGCGAATGTCGTAGCCATTCTGAAGAAGATGGGTGGCAAAGCTGTGCCGGAAGGTATGGCAGGTGACGCGTTTGCGAATGGACGCTTCTCGAGCAGCCTCCTTGACAGCATGCTGCAAACCGGATGAGTCTATGTGGTGGCGTCGCTCTTTTCCACCGCGCGGGTCAAGGGCGCGTTTGGGCGCGGGAAACAGGTACTGCCAGGCAAGCTCACGAGCTGCGTTTGGATATTTCACGTCCAGGGCATGGGGAAGATAGACTTCGCCAAGACCGGCCGCCAGGTCTTCGTCGTGAAGGAGGTGGACGCGGTCGATCTGACGCCTGAGGGCGGGGATGAGGGAGTCGGGCAGCGGAGTCACGCGATCTTTTTCTCCCTTGCCATCGCGGACTGTGATGGTCTTGTAGTCGAAGTCAATATCTTTGACGCGCAGGCGGACGCATTCCATGAGACGCAGCCCGGAACCGTAGAGGAGCTGAACCATGAGTTTATGGATCCCGACGAGCTGGTCGATGATGCGGAAAACTTCTTCGCGCGTTAAGACGGTCGGAAGGCGTTCGGGACGTTTGGCGCTGGCGAGCGGGAGCGGTTCAATTTCCTTGTGGAGCACTTCACGGTAGAGGAAGAGGACGGCGCTGAGCGCCTGATTCTGGGTAGAGGCAGCGATGTTACGCTCTGTAGCGAGATGAATGAGGAATGCCTGGACCTCGTCCGCGCCCATTTCCCCGGGGTGGC
This sequence comes from Anaerolineales bacterium, assembly GCA_035716785.1. Taxonomy (GTDB): domain Bacteria; phylum Chloroflexota; class Anaerolineae; order Anaerolineales; family Villigracilaceae; genus Defluviilinea. The sequence goes on along the minus strand of DASTJG010000088.1, from coordinate 1,213 downwards.
GTTTGTGATGGAAAAGGATGTAACGACGCATCCAATCGATATAAGTTTCTTCGGTACGATAGGAATAGTGCTTTGCACGTAGAATTTCACGAGCCTGTTCAAGGAGTTTTTTTGCCATGAATACCCCACTTTCTGACTAGTTATGTATAATTATAACCGTAAAGTCATTTTTTTGCTGTTTAGGTGGACGAAGTCATTTTTCCGCCAAATTTATGACAAACTCCAGCTATAGGCTGTTATGTGGAGGAAGTCCGCCTAGTAACTAGTTGGGTGGCAAAAAGCAAAAGGAGTAAGTAATGTCATGAAGAATCAGTTACCGATAAAGTTGTATGCAAAAAACCGCTATCTGCTCGTTCTTATGAATATTATCTTATTGGCTATTTCGGGAGTATTCGTATTTTCAGATGTAGTCGGCAATAGACAACAACTGGACACATCCGTTCTTCTTAGGATTATTGGTCTATTTTCTATAGTTTTTTTCGGTTTTGGCTTTGTAACATCTCTGCGCATGATCTTTCAGCCGGCAATCATTGTGGATGATGAAGGGATTGTTGATCGCGCTTCCGGGACAGCAGTTGGTAGAATTCCCTGGAGTAATATTTCTAAAGCCGAGGTTATCCGTGGATCAAATTACATTGGCATTCTTCCTAAGAACATGGATCTACTAATTAATCATTGTGGGATATTTGTTCGTTCAATGTTAAGAAGACGAATAGCAAATGGCAGACCGCCAATAATTATTCCTGCTTCCATTCTTGGAATAGACGCTGTCCAATTGGTAGAGGAAATTAATAGCCGCAAACCGATGAAATAACCATTGTTGCCACCCAACACAGCGTGCACCCGACGGGTGGGAGTCTGCGCGTTTTCAGGCTTTTTGCGTGGCTCAAAGCTGGTTCCGGCAAATGGCGCTCTCTCATCCCGCCCACCCGCGGGTAACGCACACCGTTAGCCCGCATCACCGATAGTTCTCAACGAGGATTCATGAACATGCAAAAAACTATCTTTAAACCAAAGTATCCAGGCAAAACGTATTTTGGGCTACCCGTAATTATCCTGCTAGAGTTTTATATGCTATGGCAAATTCTGTCTGGAAAAGATAATAGTCCCGAAACAATTTTCATGGCGACGTTTTTTGGTTTACTGCTGGCTATCATGCCCTATGCCTTTGTAAGACAGATAGTCTTTACGGCAAATGCTTTCTCGATTGAGA
>DASTJG010000087.1:0-3078 GCA_035716785.1 Anaerolineales bacterium | reverse complement strand
CTGGGGACTCGACCCGAACGCATCTCAGTATCAGTCACGCGGCGCGGCGGCACTGACCCTGTACCGTCTCAGCGCGGCGATGTTCGACGAGTTGATCCCCGACAAGCACCGCGAGGTGGTGAACAAGACATTGCAGCTCATCAAGGAGGCAGGCATATGATGCTTTTTCGATACTGGTTCGTTCTTGAAACGATTGGAATTATCCTCATTTTTGCCTTGATCCTTTTATGGGTCCTGCGTTCCGTGAAACGGAGAAAGGCAAATCCCATCCCTGTTCCGAAGGCCATCGGTGGAAAAATTTATTTTTACTTTCTTTACCTTTTGCGGATCGTTGGCATCGGGTTGGGCACGTTTCTGGCGATCGCATTCTTTGTAATGGTCGAGCGTAACATCTATTCGGTCATCACCGAAACGATGCGTGCTCCGAGTGAAGTGAACATACCGCCTGACCTGCCGTTCGAGGTGGAAGAAGTCACCTTCGAAGGTGGCGATGATTTGATGATGTCAGGCTGGAAGGTCCCTTCACAGAATGGAGCCACAGTTATTCTCTTGCACGGTTATGGGGGAAATCGCACAATGATGCTCTGGCATGCAAAGCAGTTTGCCGACGCGGGTTATGGTGTGTTGATGTACGATGAACGCGCCTCGGGCGAAAGCGAAGGGACGCGCCGCTCGTATGGCTGGGAGGACCCGCCCGACGTGCTGGGCGCGGTCCGCTATATCGAAATGGGGTCCGGCCATGACGGGGAACACATTGGGATCGTCGGATGCTCCATCGGCGCGCAGATCGCGTTGCAGTCCGCGGCTTACTATACCGAACTGGATGCAGTCTGGGCGGATGGCGCCTCGAGTGTGCGGGCGCGTGATCTCCCGCCACCCGGAAATCCAATTATGGCCTTGCTGGTCTTGGGAAACTATTCGCTGGATTGGGCCTATGAGTTGAAGCTGGGCATCGATGCGCCCCCACCGATGATCGAGATCATCGGGGATATTACGCCGCGTCCGATCATGCTGGTGGGTGGTGGGCAGCCCCATCCGTTGGTGGGCAGTGAAGGCGATTTCATGATTCCGCGCTATGCTCATTATGCCGGTCCGAACGCCCAGGTCTGGGTCATTCCCGAAGCAACCCATTGTGACGGCCCGGCCCGCCGCCCTGACGAATACGCGGAGCGAATGATAGAATTTTTCGATATCGCCTTTGGGATAAAACGATGAATGCATTCGCTTCGCTCGCACAACGCGCGCTCAAAGTCTACGAACGCCTGCTCGAATTTTATGGCGAGCCGGTCTGGCGCAATCCGCTGCCCGCGCTCGATGAACTGGTCTCGACCATCCTTTCGCAGAATACGAACGACGTCAATCGTGACCGCGGCTTCCATGCTTTGCGCGCAAAATTTCCGACCTGGGAGCAGGTACGCGACGCGCCTGCCGAGGCTGTAGTCGAAGCGATCCGCCCGGCGGGGCTGGCAAACCAAAAGGGACCGCGCATCCAGCAGGTGCTGCGTTCGATCACGGAGGAACGCGGCAGCCTGGATCTGTCTTTTCTTGGGAATCTCCCTCCTGAAGAAGCCCGAACCTGGCTGATGCGCTTCAACGGCGTGGGACCCAAGACGGCCGCGATCGTCCTGTGCTTTTCACTGGGCAAGCCTGCCTTCCCCGTGGATACGCACATTTATCGTGTGACGGGCCGCATCGGACTCCGCCCCGAGCGGATGACCGTTGAACAGGCCCACCCGCACCTCGAAGGCTTATTCCCACCCGAGACGTATTACGCCGCGCACCTCAACATCATCCGCCTGGGACGCGAGATCTGTACGGCGCGCAAACCCTACTGTGAAAAGTGTCCGATCGTAAAATTGTGTGATTATGGAAGAACAGTGTCAGGTATCAGGTAAAAACCTAGTACCTGACACCTGACACTTATCTGTTATCCCCATCTCCCTTGATCTTGCCTCTCTCCAGGCGATCGTACAGTTTGGTGATATTGTGTTCGGCAATTTCGTCCAGCGATAAATCCAATTCAGTCGCGACCTGGGCAATGTACCACAGCACGTCGCCAAGTTCGGCTTTGAGTGCCTGACGCGTTTCCTCGCTGATCTGCCCGTCTTTATCGCGGAACACTTTCTTGATCTTTCCGGCCACTTCCCCGGCCTCGTTGACCAGTCCCAGTGTCGGATAAATCACTGGATGTCCAATGGCAGGATAACCTGCGGTCTTGCGGGATTTGGTTTGATAGTCGTTAAAGTCCATTCACTCACCTGTCTGTTCGATGATTTCGGCTTCTGTTGATAATTTATCATAAATTCCAAAAACAAATAACCAGGTCAGGGCAGCCTCGCGGGTCGATCTCCACATTCTGGTCGTATAGATTTGGAATACATTGCTGCCTCTACTGCTCAAAAGGTTCAGCTTATCCGCCGCCAGTCCAGCGACATCGATTTCACTCTTCTCACACATCAACATCGTACGAGGCAGATGGTAACCTTGCGTGACTAGGATGGCTTTTCCGCCAATTTTAGCAAAGTGTTTACAGGTATCGTTGGTGTCGATCCCAAGCCTATCAATAACGATGTCGTTGGAATCCACTCCTTGCAGGATAGCATACTCTGCCATCGCCTCCGCCTGCTGGTTGCTGCGGTTATCTCCCGAAAGAAATAGCTTTCTCACTTTCCCTGCTTTGTACAGCCGAACACCTGCTTCTACTCTTTCTTTTGTGACATCGCTGAGAGAGTAATCTTCCTTTACCCAGGCACCAAAGACAACGGCGAATTCCTGCGGCGGGATCAGCTCGATTTGGTGATGGATTTTGTCTTTGTATTTGATTTGCGACCAAATCTGTGGAGCGAACAATACGCCGCAGAGAATGGAAAGCAGAAGAAGCAAACTCTTCAATTTTCTTTTGAAGGATTTCATATCTGCCTGGTCACTCGGCGTATTGAGCGACCCCATTGCCAAATGACCAGTTTTCCTTCTTCACCTCGACCAGACTGATAAACACATCCTCCATGCGGATGCCCAACACTGCATGCAGGCGTTCCGCCAGTTGCTTATAGAAAGCCTGCTTGCGTTCGAGCGTCC